>OMIV01000374.1 GCA_900299185.1 Planctomycetaceae bacterium | reverse complement strand
GTCTTGGCTTCCTCGGCGTTCTTTTCGGCGAGTAGTTGTTGCTTCTTCGCCTCTTCCGCGTTGGTCTTGGCTTTCACTTCGTTGGCTTCCGCCAGCATCTGTTGCTTGCGAGCTTCCTCGGCATTGGCGACGGCTTTCTTCTCGCTCTCTTTGGCCAGTCCTTCTTGTCGCAATGCTTCTTCAGCGTTGGTCTTCGCGATTTTCTCTTGTCGCTTGGCTTCTTCGAGGTTCGACTCGGCGATCTTGGTTTGCTTCTTGGCTTCTTCGGCATTCTCAACAGCGATCGCTCGTTGAGTGTTTGCTTCGCGACGCTCGGCATCGATCCAAACGGCAGCTCCAGAGATCACAGCCATAAAGATGACCGCCGCAGCGACACCAATCTTCTTGGCTCGTGCCAACGCCGCCTTACGCGCTTCGCGGGCATCGACCTCCGACTTCATTTCAACATAGAGAGCTTTGTGTGTGTCGATACTTACATCGAGCAGCCCCATGCCCAAATCGAGGTCGCCCTTGGCTTGAGCACATTGCGCGTAGGAGAACTTGGCTTCGACCGCGCCTTCCTTCGCGCGATGGTTGCCAGCCCACATCGCAGACGCTTCTTCAAACCCGAAGACCGCTCGCGCGAAGTGTTGGTATTCGAGCGACTTCTTGGCCTTTTCCAAATCCTCCATCGCTCGCGCTGACAACGTCACGCTCTCGGTATGTGATTGATAGTCGCGCAGCTCAGCTTGGAATGCCTGAATGGTGGGTTGGCGTTCCTTCGGATCGGTGGCCATCGCCTTCATGGCGATCGCGAGCAATTCGCCGGTCGGATCGGACTTCTGGCAGCGCTCGGGATCGGGGGCGCGGATTTCGTTGCGAGCCGCGGCCATCAAGCACTTCATCGCGTTCTTACCGGCGTGCGGCGGCTTATGAGTGATGATCTCGTAGAGCATCGCGCCGAAGAGATAGACGTCGCTGTGCGGGCCGACTTTGGTGATGGGACCAGTCGCCATTTCGGGCGCCATGTAAGCGGGAGTACCGCCCATGCTGGTGTTCTCGGTGATGCTCTTGGACTTACGGAAGTCCTTCGTCGGATACGCCAGGCCCCAGTCCATCACGAGCACTTCACCGAAGGCACCGAGCATGATGTTCTCGGGCTTGAGGTCGCGGTGAATGACACCGCGAGCATGCGCGAAGGCCACGGCGTCCGCAGAACGCATCAGGATCTCAAGGTTTTCAGTCGTCGATCTTTCCTTAATGACCTTTAGCCACGGAGTGCCCTGCACTTTCTTCATGGCATAGAAGAGCGCGTTATCGGCACTCGCACCCACGTCGTAGATCGGGACGATGTTGGGGTGATCGAGTTCGCCGGTGACGACGGCTTCGGTCAAGAACTCGGCGCGCTGCTCTTTGTCTTTCGCCGTCTTGGCCTTGAGCATTTTGAGCGCGACTTCACGATCGATCGATCGTTGTCGGGCTTCAAAGACGATGCCCATTCCGCCCTCACCCAGGATCTTGGTGAGTTCGTATTCGGGATCGAGCGGTTCAGGAAGTTTGGCTTCCTTATTGAACTCAGGAACGTTCTTCGTGCCCAGCTTTCTTGTCGTGATGACGAGCGTTTCTTTTTCAGAACCCTTCTTGGTCACGGACTTTTGAGGCACCGATCCCGGCTTGCGCTTTGGAGGAATCTCCGGACTCTTGATCGTCATGCCGGCATCGCCATCGGCATCACCGGCGTCGAAGCTGCCCCAAGCGCTGGCCATCGTCCGCTGGACGTCACCGGGCAGATCCGATGATTGCATCGTTTGAGCGAAGCTTTCATCACCGCTGGTGTGATCCGCTGAACTCATCTGCGAGCTAAAGACTTCAGACTGGATCGTCTGGTCATAGCTCGCATCGTCACTGGCATCCACGATGGTCTTGCCGCGATGCGGAGCGTCCCGCGTTTCAGGCATCGACCCATCTTCAGACAACATCGTTTTGCTGTTGTCTTCCTCACTGAAGTCCTCATTGGTTTCCACAGTGCGAGACGGCAAACGCCGGTCGGCGCTGCTGCTGGAATCGTCCGACTTCGCATCGAAGGCACTTAAACCGTCGGCTCCAAATTGGTCGTCGGACATCATCGTCGCGCCATAGCTGTCGTCGTCATCATCGCGACTAGACTCGCCGCGCGGAGCAAACTCGTCCGACTGAATCGTCGCGCCGAAGCTCTCGTCGTCCGACGAAACAAAGCTGCCATCGTCCGACTGCACGGTCGCGCCATAGCTATCGTCATCGCCGCTGGAACCCATCGGCACTCCCGAGAGTTCATCCGACTGCACGGTGGCGCTGTAACTTTCGTCACCGTCGTCGGCGGACTCATCTTTCGAGAGCATGGTCTGCGCGTAGCTGCCGTCGTCATTGGACTGAATCGTCGCGCCGTAGCTCTCGTCATTGGAGCCATCTTCGGACTGATCGTCGGCGGCTTCAGCGAGCGTCGATCGACCCGGCAACGGCTGGGGCGATTCGTTGAGATAGTCGTCGGACATCATCGTGCGAGCGTTGTCTTCGCTCTCGCCTTCGCCGCTGAGATCTACCGACGAACCTTCTTCGACGCTGGCATCGTCACTGACGCCTTCGGGATTGATAACGTGACTGAAGTCGGCACTTTCAGAAGCCGAGCGAGTTCTCAAGGTGCGCACATCGGCGCTGTCTTCTTGGTCGAACGCGCTGAGGCCTTCGGACCAATCCTTGGATTGAACAGTCTGATCTCCGTCGCGACTGTCGCCTTCAGCAACGGGCTGCGACTTTTTGGCGGCAGGCTTGTCGGACTTGGGCTTCGGAGTTGCCGAGGTCGGCGCTGGCTTCGGATCGACCGATGCAGCGAGCTTGGATCGCAACTCGGGAGTCACTTCTGGCAGCGTTTGTTGCGACTCGGACGAAGGCTGCTCAGAGCTGAGATCAGCAGCAGCTCCGACGATCTCCTTCATTGGCCGAGCTTGTTGCAACAATCTCCCCAGCAATGGACCACTGCCTCCACCGAGCGCTCCAATCTTCACAAACAATGTACGCGGCGCGAGTGGTTCGACGTCTGCCGTTTTTGAAATGGTTCGCAGCACGCGCGGCGCGATCGAAGCAATCTGAGCGGCATGAGCTTGTGGGATTTCGGTCAATGTCACGACGGCTTCGCGCGGTAGTTCGGCCATCGTGGCAATCAGCTCTGGCGGAACTTCGGCCAGCGTCGCAAGTTGTTTCGGGTTGACTTCACTGATCGTGGTCAACGCGTCATTAGGCAACTCAGAGAGTGTCGCGACGACTTCCGAGTTCATGAAAGCCGCAGGGTCTTCACTCAATGTCTGCCCGGATTCAGGTAACTCGGAAAGTGTGCCCGACGAAGTCCCAAACGCGTTGGGCAGATCCTTCAACAAGTCCGGTGGCAGTGATCCCAGCGCAGCGAGAACTTCTGAAGGCAAAGAGCCAAGCACCGTCATCGCAGAGCGTGAAAGGTTCTTGAGCAACTCCAATGAGTTGCCCTTGGTGAGCGTTGGCAACAGATCTGACGGCAAGTCTCGCAATGATCGACCAGCGCGCGCGAGCCACTCCAAAGCCGGAGCCGGCAACGACTCCAGTTGCATCAGCATGTGCGAAGGCAAGACGAGCAAGGCGTCGAGTTTGTCGTTGGGCAACTTGCTGAGTTCCGCGAGGAATTCTGGCTTAAGTGATCGCAGGCTACTGAGCACACCCTCTGGCAATTCGCCGATGGTGCGCGCTAAGTCTTCTTCTGCCTGATTGCGATCATTCGCGGGATTGTTCTGGGTCATGAGACCGTTTCCTGCTGGATATGTACTCGCAGCGGCCAGAGGTCCGGCTTCTTCGAAACCGTTGAACGGACCTCGATGAAGTCCGCCCTCTCTGCTGCCACAAACCTTCGGACGATTATTCGGCGAAGAGTCGCGTGAGCAACTCAGTCCACCTCGCGTCGTCATGACGCCACGTTGCGATTCCGCAACATCTCGGATTCCTTCTCCGAATCCTCACTTCACGTCGGGCTTTGATCGAACTCAAAGTCTGCACTTCGTGCCAAACCCGAGTTCGTCCCGACCGGCGCCGGACTCCGCGCGGCACCGCAGTTGGGGCATCGTGCCCCAGCCACGCTCTTAACGCGGCTTCCTCTTTGGGTCCTCTGAGCCGGACTCTGAGTCATTCCATTGAGCCATCAACTCATCAACGCGCTGCTTCCAGTCACCGCGCTTCGCATACGCAATCACGAGTCCCGCTGCAGCCAGCGCACTGGCTGCGGTGGGATGCACGTTCGGGGGTGCCACTTCGGTCGAGAGACCCGTTTCAAAGGCGGCGAACTCGGAAGGTTCACCAGCCATCTCAACGAGCGGCTCAACATCACTACCCCACGCGCCCCAGGCATCGTCGAGTTCTTGAAGTCGGGCCACTTCCGCTTTGGCTTCTCGACTGAGTTGCGGTTCGATGGCCGCAGACTCGCGAGTTGCTGGTTGAGCAGGCTGAGCGGCAGCGCCGTTTTGGCCCTGAACCGCAGGCTTGCCCATTGGCTTGAATTGCTGCTGAGTCGGCGGTCGATCGCGTTGACCTGACGTCTCGTCGCTGGGCTTGCCGTTGCGGATCGTGACATTCAACAACAACCGACGACGAGTCTCGCCCGGCTCTTGCAACAGCAGGCGGTATTGGCCGTCAGGCAGTTTCTTGTAGATCTGCTCGGGCAAGTTTTCGAGGACGTCTTCTGCCAATGCGACTTCCGCGGCCACTTGGCCATCGGGCGTCAGCACCTGCATCCAGACGACGCGTTCTTCAGCGGCTTGCTGCTCGGTAACAGCTTCGTCCGTGAAGTTACTGGTCGTCTGCACGATCGGTGCTGACCGGAATTCAAAGGCACCGGTGTTCGTCAAGAACGACGGTACGGCGACACTCGGAGGCGTGTTCTGAATCTGGAAGTAGACCACCGAGTTCGGTGATTGAATTCCGGTGCCAGGCACTTCAGCAAAGACAATCTCGCCGACTGAATTGGGCTGCCCGGCCAACGTGATTTGGAACGCTCGCTCTGCCGCTTCTTGCAGACTCGGATCGAGGATGGCGAACAAGGCATCGGGCGAGAAGTTGAATTGAGCATCAACGTTTTGGAAGAACGGTTGATTGCGTTGATTGAAGGCTGCCTGCTGAATGCCATCGATCGAACGATTCGGCACCGTCGGCGATTGGATCGTGTCGACTCGCGCGCCCAGGCCCGTTCCATCAATCCCTAAGTTCGCGGCGTCCAGATCCGGTGCGAAGATTTCGCTGATGATGAACTGGTCGTCGTTCTGCAAGGCCGATGTCGGCAACGCCGGCTTCTTCGTCAACGTGCTGTTATCCAACGCCACGATTCGATCCGTCGCATCCACCTTCACAATGTTGGGATCACCTTGCAGGAAGATGCGAATACGAATCGGCTCACTGGGGTTCTCGGCGTTTGGCAAGTTGCCCGAGTTGTAGAAGTGCTCGAAGTAGAACTCGCGCGAACTATGAATGCCCGCTGGATCATTCAATGGGTTGCGAGCCATTTCGGAACCAGCGTCGGCGATTACGAAGGACGGCAATGCGTTGCTGTTGTCGCTGTTGTCATCCGGTCCCAGGACTTGGTCATACGAGAAGGTGTCGTCGCCCCAGCTTACCAGAACTCGGAAGTTCATTTCGCCCAAGCGACCGAAGCGACCAGCCACGGACGCGAAGCCGTTGGAGAGAATCTTCGGTGCTACGAACGTCTCGCCCAACAACAGCGGCGAGAGATCGGGAACGATCGAATGATTTAGTCGAGTGATCTGTTGGCCTGAAACGACACCAGAGTTGAACGTGTATTCGAACGTCGAAGTGCTGGGCACCGAGATCACTTCACCAGTACTGACGGTGGTACGTTGAGCGTTCGGAGTGAATGGCGTCGCAGCGTCATTCGGGTCGGCGTGTTGCAGGATGTGAGTCGCGAGGAACGTGCCGTCCTCGGTGACGATGTCACCGGTGTAACGAATCTGACGGTTGTCTTTATCGTCGGCATACACGTCGGTGTTGATTTGGTCGCGACGGATGTCATTGACTGTCATGCCTGGTCGCAACAGCGTGCCAGTTTGAACTTCGAACGCGGTGCCGTTGCCAGCATCGTTGATGAAGATCTTGTTCCCGGCTCCTGCATTCAGATCGATGTTGCCGTAGCGATGATCGTAGGCTCGCGTGCCGTCGATCGCTGTCAGCAGGCGTGAGTTCGAAACGATGTCTCCGCCCGCGTTGATCAGGATGCTGCCGCGACCGTCGATGGCTTCGACCGGTGCGTTGAGCGTGATGTCGTGCGCGTCCGTCGTGCCGTCGGTCGTCAGGATGATGCTGCCGCCGGCGCTGTTGAAGATGCCTTCAACGTCGCTCTTCGCAACGCCCGGAGTCGAGATGGCGCCGACTCGGATAGCTCCGTTGTTGGTCAGCCATACGAGCTCATCTTGTCCGTTCTCAGCGCCCGTTGCGTCGCGGTTGACGATCCCGCTGAGGATGTCTTCGCGGCCGTAGACCGTGCTGCCGTTGCGGACCGTCATGTCGATCGTCCCGACCGTCAGCACTCGGCCCGTGTGGTTGTCGAGAATGACGTCGCCACTGCCGCTGTTGCGGGCCGCGATGAGATCGACATTGAGATCAATGTCGGCTGCTCGCATCTTCGGACTGCTCGCTGAAGGTTGCTCAGCGGCAGTTGCAAAGAGGGACGGGTCATTCGTGGCCGGGTTGTTGTCGCGGTCGTCGCCGATGCCGAGTGCTGCTCGAAACGCCGCTGAGTGAGCGGTGATGTTTGCGGTCTCGGCAGCGGTGTTGTCGATGATGCCGCCTTGAGTCGACTCGATCGACACGAACGTCGGCGTCTTCAGTTCGGCGATCTTGATGTCGTTCACCGCTCGCAAGCGGATCTCGAACGTCGTGCTCTCTGAAAGGCCCGCATCCTCAAACGTGATCGCGTTCGTGTTGATGTAGATGCCTGCGTTGAACAGCAACGCTGGGTCGATCTCGGACAACGGCTGATTCGTGCCGATGTTCGTCAGGTCGACACTGTCGGTCGCGTCGGCGTGAATCGTCTTCTCAATCGTCGTCGTGCCGGTGCCGTTGAGCTGATGAATGCGGCTCGTCTTGATGTCGCCCTTCGCGGTGACGTCATCAGCGAGCGTGATGAGGATGTCATCGAAGCGGTTCGCTGTTGTGCCGACGATGTCCTTGAAGGTGATGTCGCCCGTACCGCTCGTCAGTGTGAGCTTGGTGGTCTCGTCGCCTTCCGAGAGCAGGTCGTCCTCGAACGTGATGTCGCCGGCGCCGCCGCTGCCCGTTGTGATGACGAGATGATCGCTCTCGACCGTGACAACTCCGTTGAAGCGAACGTCATCGTCGGTCGTTGTGATCGTGAAGTGATTAGCCGCGCCTTGAGCCGGTCCGGCGTTCAAGCGGATTCCGCCGGTGATGGCTCGGTCGCTGCCGATGTTGATCGCGTCGTCGGTGTTGATGACGTCGACCGGTCCGGTGCTGCCGCTGCCAGCAGTTTCCGTGTTGGCTTCACCGAAGATGACTCCGGCATCAGCGGCCTTGATCGTCAGCTTGCCGATCGACTGAGTGACGCCGATGTCTTCGTTGAACCGCACCGTCGCCGTACCGGCATTGAGCGTGACGTCGTTGTGCTCGCCACTCTCGCTGTCGAGCGGGGCGTCGTTCGTGAAGAGGATGTCGCCGCCGTTCGTTGTAATTTCAATGTCACTCGCCGCGGCGACCGGGCCGTTGAAGCGGACTCGATCGCCGGTCGTCGTGATGACGATCGGAGCCGTGCCGCCATTCAACAAAATGCCGCTCGTTATGACGCTCTGCGAACCGAGGTCGATCGCCGAGTTCGTGTTGATGACGTTGACCGGTCCCGTTGAGCCAGTTCCGACCGACTCGGCATCGGACTCGCCGAAGATGACTTGCTCGGCGTTCTCGATCGTGAAGGCGCCTAGAGTTTGAGTCGCACCGATGTCTTCATTGAATCGAATCGTGCCGGGGCCGGCGTTGAGCGTGAGGTTGTTGGTCTCGCCGCTTTGTGAATCGAGCGGGGCGTCGTTCGTGAAGGTGATGTCGCCCGCGCCGTCGTTCGTACCGACATTGGTGTCGATGCGGACGTTGCTTGCGAGCGTCACCGGGCCGTTGAAGCGGACGGTGTCGTTGCTCGTCTGAATGCGAAGCTCGTTGATGCCGCCGTTCAAGATGATGCCGCCAGTGATGACGTCGGCGCCTGCACCGAGATTGATCGCGCCGTCGGTGTTGATCTGCGTGACCGGTGCGAGATCGCCGCTGGCCGAGTCCGCTCCGCCGAACGTCACTGAGCCCGTCGTGCCATTAACGGTGACGTTGCCCAATCGCGTGCCGGTGCCGGTCGTCGCGTCGCGAGCACCGATGTTGGCGTTGAAGCTGATCGTGCCCGTGGCCGCAGTAAGCGTCAGATCGTTCGCTTCGCCGGCTTGCGAATCGAGCGTCGCGAACTGAGTGAAGAGGATGTTGCCGCCCGTCGAATCAATCGCGACGTCGCTGCCGAGTTCGACCGATCCGTTGAAGCGGATGTTGTCGCTTGTCGTTGTGATGCGGAGCGTGTTGCTGCCGCCGTTAAGGACAATGTCGCCCGTTGCGGCGTTGCTGTCGGTGATTACTCCGAGCGACCCGATGTTGATCGCGTCGACGGTGTTGAGGATCTCGACCGGTCCCGTCGAGCCCGTGCCCGGTACTTCAAGATCCGCTTCGCCGAAGATGACTTGTGACGCATGCTCGATCGTGAAGAGGCCGAGTGCCGTCGTTTCACCGATGTTCTCGTTGAAGCGAATCGAACCGATGCCGGCGTTGAGCGCGAGGTCGTTGTTCTCACTGGCTTCGCTGTCGATCGGCGCGTCGTTCGTGAAGGTGATATCGCCTGCCCCCGAGCCGGTAGTAATTCTGACATCCGACATAAGCGTGACCGCTCCGTTGAAGCGGACGTTGTCGTTCGTCGTCGTGAGGACGATCGGATTCGCACCGCCGTTGAGGACGATGCCCGCGCCACCAATCACATTGTCGTCGACGCCGAAGTTCATCTTGTCGTCGGTGTTGATGACGTTGACCGGTCTCGTCGTGCTGCTGCCGATCGTCTCGGTGTCCGCACCGCCGAAGATCAAACCGGCGTCAGCTCGCGTGACCGTGAAGATGCCGATGCTGCTTGTTGGCGTTGTGGCTCCGAGGTCTTCGTTGAACGTGATCGACGCCGTGCCGGCATCGAGCGTGAAGTCGTTGTGCTCGTTGCTCTCACTGTCGATCGGCGCGTCGTTCGTGAAGGTGATGTCGCCGCCTTCAACGCCGTTCGAGTTCGAACTGATCGAGACATCGGACTTAAGCGTCGTCGCTCCGTTGAAGCGGATCGCGTCGCCGGTCGTTGTGATCGCGAGCAGATTCGTGCCGCCGTTGAGCACGATGCCGGTGCCGCCGATGACATTCATCCCGACGCCGAGATCAATCGCGCCGTCGGTGTTGATGGCATTGACCGGTCCCGTCGTGCCGGTGCCGATGGTCTCGGTATCGGACTGGCCGAAGACGATACCGCTATCAGCTTCCGTCACCGTGAAGGCACCGATGCGGTTCGTCGCTCCGATGTCTTCGTTGACGAGCAGTGACGCCGTGCCGACGTCGATCGTCAATGCGTTGTGCTCGCCGAGTTGCGAGTCGAGCGGCGCATCATTCGAGAAGGTGATGTTACCGCCTTCTGTGTCCGTGCCGTCCGCGTTGTCCGTGTCCAATATCACTCTGCTGCTGAGCGTGACTGCTCCATTAAAGCGAATCGCGTCTCCAGTCGTCTGAACCGCAAGCACTCCCGCGCCGCCATTGAGCACGATGCCCGCGCCACCGATGACATTGTTCGCCGTACCGAGATCAATCGCGGCATCGGTGTTGATGACGTTGACCGATCCCGCGCCGCCGCTGCCAATCGTCTCGTCATCAGCACCACCGAAGATCACTCCGTCGTCCGCTTCGAAGACCGTCAACGCACCGAGCGACTGAATGCCGCCGATGTCTTCGTTGAACGTGACGCGGCTCGTGCCGACATCGAGCGTCAACGAGTTGTGCTCGTTCGCTTGGCTGTCAATCGGCGTGTCGTTCGTGAAGGTGACACTGCCGCCCTCTGTATCCGTGCCATCCGCGTTATCCGTGTCCAATACGATGTTCGACGCGAGCGTCATCGCTCCGTTGAAGCGGATGCTGTCGCCCGTCGTTTGAATCGCGAGCGTGCTCGACCCGCCATTCAGAATGATGCCCGTGCCGCCGATGACATTGCTGCCGACGCCGATGTCGATCGCACCGTCGGTGTTGATGACGTTGACCGGTCCCGTCGTGCTGCTGCCGATTGTCTCGGTGTCAGTACCGCCGAAGGTCACTCCGGCATCGGCTTCGAAGATCGTGAAGTTGCCGATGCTGCTCGTGAGCGTTGCGGCTCCGATGTCTTCATTGAAGTTGATGGCGTTCGTACCAGCATCGAGTGCGAGGTCATTGTGCTCGTTGCTCTCACTGTCGATCGGTGCGTCGTTCGTGAAGAGAATCTCGCCGCCCTGCGCGTTGTCGTCGGACGCATCAGTGTCGATGACGACTGCACTGCGGAGCGTGACTGAGCCGTTAAGACGAACTCGATCGCCCGTCGTTTGGATCGAGAGCGGGTTCGCACCGCCATTGAAGACGATGCCCGCTCCGCTGACGACGTTCGTATCGAGCCCGATGTCGATGTCTTCGTCGGTGTTGAGGACGTTGACCGGTCCGGTGCTGCCGGTGCCGATCGTCTCGTTATCCGCGCCGCCGAAGATTACTCCGGCATCAGCCTCGTTGATGACAAAGCGGCCGAGCGATTGAGCTTCGCCGATGTTCTCGTTGAAGGTGATGACGCTCGTACCGGCGTCGATGGCGAGCGTGTTGTGCTCGCCGGTCTGACTGTCGATCGGCGCGTCGTTCGTGAAGGTGATTGCTCCGCCTTGCGAGTTCGCGTCACTTGAGTCTGTATCAAGAATGACATCGCTGCTGAGCGTCACTGCTCCGTTGAAGCGAACGCTGTCGCCGGTCGTCTGCATGACGAGCGTCAGCGAACCGCCGTTGAGCACGATGCCCGCACCGCCGATGACATTGTTCGTCGTGCCAATGTCGATCGCTCCGTCGGTGTTGACGACGTTGACCGGTCCCGCGCCGCCCGAGCCGATCACTTCAGCATCCGCACCGCCGAAGATGACTCCGTCGTCGGCTTCATTGATCGTCAACTTGCCGAGCGATTGAGTATTTCCGAGATCCGCGTTGAACGTGATGCGAGCTGTGCCGACATCGAGCGTGAAGTGGTTGTGCTCGCCGCTTGCCGAATCGATCGGCGCATCGTTCGTGAAGGTGATTGCTCCGCCCTCTGTATCCGTGCCGTCCGCGCTATCCGTGTCTAACACAACGTTCGACGCGAGCGTGACTGCTCCGTTAAAGCGGATGCTGTCGCCGAAGGTTTGAATGGTGAGCGTGCTGCTGTCGCCATTGAGCACGATGCCCGCCCCGCCGATGACTTGAGCACCGACGCCGAAGTCGATCGCGTCGTCCGTGTTGATGGTCATCACCGGACCGTTGCCGCCGACCGTGGCCGTGTCGGCACCGCCCAGCGTGAGACCGCTATCAGCCTCTGCGACGATGAACTCACCGATCGATTGAGTCGCTCCGATGTTGGCGTTGAACGTGATCGACGAGATACCGGCATCGAGCGTGAAGTCGTTGTGCTCGCTGGCCGCGCTGTTGATCGACGAGCCGCTGGTGAAGGTGATCGCTCCGCCTTGCGACTCATCGTCGGTCGAGTCGGTGTCGATGTGTAGAGCACTCGCCAGCGTCGTCGCACCGTTGATGCGAACGCTGTCGCCCGTCGTCTGAATCGTCAGCGTGTTGGCACCGCCATTGAAGACGATGCCGCTGCCGCCGACGGCTGCACCGATGACGCTCTTGCCGCTGCCGAAGTTGATCGCACCGTCGGTGTTGATCTGCGTGACCGGTCCAGTCGACCCGCTGCCCAGCGTGGCCGTGTCCGAACCGCCGAAGGTCAGTCCGAGATCCGCTTCGGCAACCGTGAAGGTGCCGATCGACTGGCCGCTGCCGATGTTGGCGTTGAACGTGATCGACGCGAGACCGGCATCAAGCATGAGGTCGCTGTGCTCGTTGCTGCTCAGCGTGCTGTCGATCGTGGCATCGCTCGTAAAGGTGATGTCGCCGCCTTCCGAGTTGTTGTCGGTGGAGTCGGTGTCGATGACGACCGAGCTGGCGAGCGTGGTGGCTCCGTTAAAGCGAACGCTGTCGCCAGTGGTTTGAATGGTGATCGTCGCGGCGCCGCCATTGAGCACGATGCCCGCTCCGCCGATGACATTCGTGCCGACACCGAGATCAATCGCGCCGTCGGTGTTGATGACGTTGACCGGACCAGTGCTGCCGCTGCCGATCGCTTCCGTATCCGAACCGCCGAAGGTCACTCCGGCAT
>OMIV01000373.1 GCA_900299185.1 Planctomycetaceae bacterium | reverse complement strand
GGATGTCGATCAGGAGCAGATCGCGCGGTACGGCGTGCAAGCTCAACGAGTGCTCGAATTGGTGCAGTCCATCGGCACGTTGCCGCTGAGTGAAGTCGTGGAAGGCCAATTAAGATTCCCGATGATCGTTCGCTTGCCCGAGCAACATCGGACGAGTCCCGAGACGATCGGGTCGATGCTGATCTCGGTCCCTAATGGCGAACGCATTCCTCTGTCGCGACTTGCCAAGATCGAAGTTGTGGAAGGACCAAGCACGATCACTCGAGAGTGGGGCCAACGACGAATCACGATTAGCTCGAACGTGAGAGGCCGCGACCTCGGCAGCTTCGTCGCTGAAGTGCAACGACTGCTGCCGCAGAAAGTCACGCTGCCGCAAGGACGCTATCGCATCGAGTATGCCGGGCAGTTCGACAATCTCATTCGCGCCGAGCGTCGCTTAATGATCGTTGTCCCGATCGCGATGGCGCTAATCTTCATGCTGCTGTACTTCACCTATCACAACTTCGTAGATGCCACGCGAGTCTTTACCGGAGTCCCTTTTGCTTGGGTCGGTGGCATCTTCGCGTTGTGGTTGCGAGACATGCCGTTCTCAATCTCCGCTGGCATCGGCTTCATCGCGCTGTCAGGCGTGGCGGTGCTCGACGACATGATTCTCGTTTCATACGTGCGGCAGCTTCGCGAGAAAGGAGTACCGCTCGATGAAGCGGTCACTCAAGCGGCGATCACGCGACTGCGACCAGTCTTGATGACCACGCTGGTTGCCGCGTTGGGCTTCTTGCCGATGGCCTTCAGCACCGGAATGGGAGCTGAAGTGCAACGCCCGTTAGCGACCGTCGTCATCGGAGGAGTGATCGGAGCGATGATCATGTCACTGCTGGTTCTCAGAGTCCTCTACATGCTCTTCAACTCTGCATTTGAAGTTCGCCAAGCAACGCCTCAGCAACAGGTTTCGGATGAGGACCTCACTCCCGAAAAGCTGCTGGAAGAGGCTCTGTCGACATAACGATCGCGAGCATCAATTCGCGATCGCTCGAAGTGCTTAATGCCGCCGAGTAACGCTCGGCGGAGTCGTCTCAGTTTTGTCTGCCTCACAGGAAAAGGAATGCTGTCATGAATCGATGGATGAAGGTTTTGAGTTTGAGCTGCTCGGTCGTCGCCAGCTTGGCATTGGTGGGTTGTGGTGAGTCCAAGGCTCCGACACCGGTGGCTAAGGCCGAAGGTCATGCGGACCATGCTGGCCACGTTGATGGGGACGAGAAGGACCATAAGGAAGGCGATGGCCACAAGCATGCCGAAGGAGAAACCAAGGAAGCCAAAGAAGGTCATGGCTGGTGGTGCGATGAGCACGGAGTGCCCGAAGCCGAGTGTGCTCTCTGCAACGCCAAGGTCGCAGCCGACTTCAAGAAGAAAGGCGATTGGTGCAAAGAGCACGACCGCCCAGACTCGCAGTGCTTCAAGTGTCATCCCGAGAAGTTGACCGAGTTCGCGGCCAAGTTCGAAGCCAAGTACGGCAAGCAACCACCGAAGCCCGAGTTGAACTAACTCGCGACGCGGATTCGCTGGAGTGCTCCAGTTCGATGAAGCACTCCAGCGATCGCTCTCTGCAAAAGACTGATCTGCTCACTTACTTCTTGTGATCGTGACCGTCGCCGTGAGCCTCCTCTTTGAAGTCGCCGACATACGGAGTGCCTTCCACTTCGCCGCTGATGGTGCCGGCGAATTCTTGAACTTTGCCAAGGCTCTCGTGCTTGCCGACGAATCGAGATGACGAGCCTTCGGGCTCTCCCTCCAACGGTGCGGCAGCCAGTTCCACTTGGAACTTGGGATCGTTGATGCTCAGCAAAATGGTGCTGGCCTTGATGGGAGTCGCGGTCTTCTCATCGCCACCCAAGACAAACACGGTGGCTTCTTGCTTGTCATGGTCCACGGTGAATTCCACATGGAACTTGCCGCCGCCCCAATCGGCGAGCGTGCCGTCATGAGGCCCTGCTCCATGCCCGTGGCTGTGACCATGACTATGGCTATGCCCGTGATCGTCCGGCTTGGCCGCAGCCTTTGGTGCATCCAATTGAGGAGCCTGCTTGGGATCGGCATCTCCACCACATCCCACAGCAAACGCTGCCACGCAGAACAGACCAACGACGACAGAGAATCGATTCATGTTTGAGCTTCCTTAAAGCATTGAAGTGCGCGAGAGATGTTCGAGCTGACTCGTGACGCTCACGCGAGGACAAGATCAGAACTGTTTTAGCCAATCAATCGGTCCGCATCAGAGCGAGCTTGATGGACCAGAGCGTCGGCATCTTTGCCGCTAAATCGCCAAAACAAACCGGGGTGAATCAGGAACTCGCAGAACGTTGAAGTAACCAGACCTCCCAAGATGACGGTGGCCACCGGATAGAGAATTTCGCGACCGGGTTCTTGACCGCCAAGCACCAGCGGCACCAATCCAATGCCCGCCGTAAGCGCGGTCATCAACACCGGAGCCAACCGTTCCAAGCTCCCTCGAATCACCATCTCGGGAGTGAAGGACTCGCCCTCTTCTTTCATCAAGTGGAAGTAGTGTGTCACCAGCAAGATGCCGTTACGAACCGCGATGCCCCCCAGCGAAATGAAGCCCACCAAGCTGGCGACCGTCAGAGACTGCCGAGTGATAACTAAGGCCAACACACCACCAATGAAGGCTGTGGGCAACGCATTCAAGATCTGCAACACGATGCGTACCGAGGGATAAAGCAGCATCAGCACCACAAACATGCCCACCACCGAAACGCCCGCCAGCACCAAGATCAGAGTCGTTGCACGTTGCTGACTTTCGAACTGGCCGCCGTACTCGATGAAGTATCCCTCGGGCATCGACACATCTTTTCGAACTCGCGTTTGAATCTCTGCGACGGCGCTGGCGAGGTCTCGATCTTGGGTGTTGCACCGAATGACGATGCGCCGCCGAGCGTTCTCGCGATTGATCGAGTTGGGCCCCGAGCCTTCGCCAATGTCGGCCAGTTCTCGCAGTTCGATCTGGCCGCGATTGTTCGGCAAGTCGATACGCAAGCGACCCAAGTTCGCGTAGTCGGTGCGATAGCTCTCTTCGAGCCGCACCAACAAGTCGAAGCGTCGCTGTCCTTCCAGCACTTGCGAGACGACTTCGCCCTGCAACGCTGTCTGTAAGATTTTTGCCACATACGCCCGAGTCAGACCATGAAAGGCTAAGTCATCGGAACGCAGGCGAATGTGGAGTTCCTCCGTTTGTCGAATGGGTTCGACGACGGGCGGAGTTAGACCCGGAACCGACTGCAACGTCGCGCGGACTCGTTCTGAAAGCTGCTGCAAAGTGTCGAGATCATCGCCCACGATCTTCACGGCGATCTGCGCATAGACGCCGGAGACCATGTGACTGATGAGATGCGCCAGCGGTTGCTCGACTTCGATGTCGACGCCCGGCACTTCATCCCGCAACTCAGCCAGCAACTGCTTCAAGATCTCTTCGCGATGACGCCCGCTCTGCGGATTCATGCTCAAGATGTATTCGCTCACATTGACCGGCGAAGCATGCTCATCCATCTCAGCTCGCCCCGTGCGACGGACAAAGTTCAAGATCTCGCCGCGCGGATTCTTCTCGGACATCTGCATCGATCGGAACTTGGCGTCGATGATCCGCGACGATTCGTTGGAGGCTTGCAACGACGAACCCGGCGGCAGCGTGACGTTGACTTGAATGCTGCCCTCATCGAACTGCGGCAAGAAGTTGCATCCCAGATGAGCCATCTGCCACGCCGCAAAACCCACCAGCGCCCATGTCAGCAACAGCAACAACCCAGGGCACGCCATGCTGAAGCGGATCAAGTACGACGCGAACCATTTCAAGAGCTTCAGCAACACTCGGTCATGCTCGGCGTGCGCGGCTTTGGAGTTCGGCAGAAGGTAGTACGACAAGACCGGAGTCACTGTCAGCGAGACCGCCAACGAAGCTAAGATCGACACGATGTAAGCAATGCCCAGCGGCGTGAAGAGTCGGCCTTCTACACCCGACAAAGCGAACAACGGCAAAAAGACCAAGATCACCACTGCGGTGCCAAAGACGATCGCGCTGCGGATCTCTTTGCTGGCTTCATAGACGACTTGCAGCGCGGTCTTCGGCGACGCCAGCAAGTGGTTCTCTTTCAGTCGCCGAAAGATGTTCTCGACATCGACGATGGCGTCATCGACCAGCTCACCCATCGCGACCGCGATGCCGCCCAACGTCATGACGTTGATCGAGAGATGGGTCCCCGAGATCACTCCGATGATGCGAAAGACCAAGGTCGTCACTACCAGCGATAGCGGAATCGCCGTCAGCGTGATGAAGGTCGTGCGGAAGTTGAGTAAGAATAAAAACAGGATAATCAGCACCAACACCGCGCCGATGATGAGTGCTTCACCCACATTGAAGATGCCGCGATCAATGAAGTTCCGCAGCCGGAACAGCTCCGAGTTAATGATGATGTCCGCCGTCAGCGAGTCCTCGGATTGCTTCAACGCGGCTGCGAGTCCGTCCGTCAGCGATCGGGTATCGACGTGCGGCTGTTTGACGATCGTGAAGACCACGGCCACGCGACCGTTCACACTGCCATCGCCGCGTTTGAACTGCGGACCTTCCACCACTTGAGCCACCTGGCTCAGCAAGATTGACCGATCTTCGTGAACTTTGACCGGGATCTTTCGCAGGTCTTCAACGACCACGCGTGAGTCCGGCCCCAATCGTCCCAAGACTCGAATGGGACGTTCGGTTTCTCCCGTCACGGCAAAACCGCCGCTGGTGTTGATGTTGCTGTCCTTCAGCGCCTGCTCAACGTCGGGCAGAGTGACGTCGTATTCCAGCAACGCCGCAGGATCGATCAGCACTTGGTACTGCTTGCGATCGCCGCCTTGTAAGAAGACTTCCGCCACTCCCGTGACCTTCAACAGCCTCGGACGGATGACCCAATCCGCCATCGTACGCAGCGACATCTGCTGCTCAGCCGCCGAAGGAACTCGCACGTCATGATTTCGCTTATCGATAGTCAAAGCCACGCGCAGCTCAGAGTCGTCGGCATGTTGTCGATCACTCTCTCGTCGCGGCGCCGCCCACTTCACGGAGTCGACCGTGATCGGTTTCCAAGTCTCTAAACGATGCCGATCAACCGGCTGCCAAACATGAACGTGAGGCTCCGCCGCGTTCTCTCGAACGACTTCCGCTAACAGCCCGGTGGAGCCAATTGGCACCAACTGTCCGCCGTGCGGTCCTTCCTGGCGATAGATGCCCGCGATCACAATCTGGCCCATGATCGACGCCGGCGGCGTCATCTGCGGCAAGATCCCCGGAGGCAGAATGCCAGCCAAAGTTGCCAATCGTTCTTGCACGGTTTGTCGAGCCGCGCGGATGTCCGTGTTCCAATCGAACTCGATGTAGATCACGTTGAGCCCCGCCGTGGATTGACTTCGCACAGCCTGCACTCGACTGGCTCCCAGCAACGCCACTTCGATCGGTTGAGTGATCATGGTCTCGACTTCTTCAGTCGCCAGACCCGGACACTCGGTGATGATGATGACTCGCGGCCGATCCAGATCGGGAAACACGTCGATCGGCAAAGTGCTGGCGAGATAAGAGCCATAGACGAGCAACGCCAAGCTCATGACCACAACCAGCATGCGATAGCGCAGCGCGAATCGGATGATCGCATTCAGCATGTCAGGCTTTCTTAATGAGCCGCGTGGACTGTGCCATCAGCATGAACATGGACGTCGGCCCGCATGCCACTGGCGGCCTGAGCCTTCAACACACGGTTCAAAGACGCCGCTGCGTTCTGAGCCAAATACAAACCATGAGTCACACTGCCGTCGTTCGCCAAGACGACATCCAAGCGATCTTCATACAAGACATGCACCGGCACTCGATTGAAGAGATCTCCGTTCTGTCGAAACACGAAGGCTTCAGGGCCTTCACGCACAACCGCCGACGACGGCAAGACGAACACGTCTTCAAGTTCTTCGACGGGCACATGCAAGCGGACTCGTTGCCCCGGTCGAAAGCGCCACACAACAAACGTCTGACCGTCTTTCTCATAGCTCCGCGATTGATTCGTCAGAGGAATGAAGAAGTCGAACGTGCGACTGGAGGTGTCGATCGAATTGGCCAGATGCCGAATCTGAAAGACCTGCTTGCTGTCGGGCCAATTGCCAGCGTCGTCTTCAGCGAACTCCACTTGAATCGGCCAACTGTTCTGCGCGGCCTTCTCCAAGAACGGAGCCTCTTGCTTGAAGGCATGCCCTTCCAAGAACAGCGAATGGTGGTTGGCCAGCACCGCGAGTAACTGCCCCGCTTGCACCTGCTGTCCGAGATCCACTTTGAGTTCCTGAATCTCATAGACCAATCCGTCGTTGTCGTTGCTGGTCAGTCCAAAAGCCGCTTGTTGAATCTCGGGCTCACGCTTTTGCTTGGCCATGAACGGCGGAGCCACGACATCAATGTTGGAGACGAACTTGCCTTCGGTGACCGCGGCCACTTGATCTGGAGTCAGGCCGCGAGTCAGCAAGTCTTGTCGATAGGCTTGGATCAACGTCGCTTGCCGGCGCAGTTGTTGGTCGAGTTCGATCAGCCTCGATTCAGGAATGGCACCGCTCTTTACGACGGCTTCCAAACGAGTTCGCTGTTCTTGAACGAGCTGCGATTCACGCGTGGCTTTGAAGAGTTCAGACTGAGTGTTCTGCAGGTACTCGCTGAAGACCTTCAGCGTGAAGAGTCGCGTTCCGGGCTTTACGGTGTCGCCGGGGAAAGCATGGATCTCAGTCACCGCGCCAACGACAGAGGCTGTCACGCCGCGATCAGACCGACCGGGACGATCAACGATCGCGCCCGGCACTTGGATCGATCGCCAATACGTTCTGGGCTTGGCGGCTTTGGAGACGAGCCCCAAGTTCTTCCGAGCTTGAGAGCTGAGCTTCAGCACCTTGGGCTCAAGCACCGCAGCGGCAGGCTCGGTCTCGGCTTGAGCCGTTGTTTGATTCGTTCGAACGAACCCGATCCAGCGATCGCGAGTGAAGAACGCTCCCGCGCCCAAGGCAGTGAGCACAATAAGCACGGCTATCAATCGAATCGGTCGCAACTCGCACCTCACTTCCATGTGCCATTAAAGAGCGGATGAAAACGGCCAAGACAGCAACTGATCCGAATCAACTTCCAGCTCCGATGACGGGAAGTTGACCGGACTTGGTTCCAAGAGACCAGACCAACATCCATGCCGCAGCTAGTCCTCATCTTGGAGTGCTCCGACTGCGACGGAGCACTTAATCCTGCGGCACGCGACTCGTCAGGCGTGTTGAAATGGCCGTGATCGTCGGTTTGATGGTCGTTCTCTTTCAGGCTGTTTGGCGACGGAGCATCCGAAGAGATTTGGTTCGAAGTCGAACGTCACGAGGTTGCCGGTGCGGCTGGGGGGGTTTTTGTGCCACATCGTTAAGGGCTCCGTCGCAGCCGGAGCACTCCGAGGGAGGCTGCGCTGCGAATGCGTCGCTCGCTCCCACCTCAATCGACGCTCACTTACTCTGCCTCGTCCGCTTGGCACCGACTCATCGTTCTCATCACCCCTTAGGAACAGACTCATGCGTTCGCTCTCCCAGATCTTCCTATCCGCGCTGCTGGCTGCCGCTTGTCTGAGTTCCGCTCAGGCCGACCCTCACACCATCAAGTTCTCGGGTTGGGCTCCTCAAGCCGGCAAATCGCGAGTCACTTCCGGCAACGACAATCAACTGCCCGCCGGTTGCTGGGCAGATCGCGAGATCCTGTCCGGTGGCAAGCAAGAAGGCGTCGAACTGCTGTCGATCTACAACGGGCGATTGATCATCACGGTCATCCCCACTCGCGGCATGAGCGTGTTGCGTGCTGAGGACACTCAGAACCCCGGCTTCAAGCTCGGCTGGGATTCGCCGGTGAAGCAAGTCGTACATCCTCAATTCATGGACCTCGAAAGCCGCGGCGGCTTGGGTTGGCTGGAAGGCTTCAACGAGTGGATGTGCCGCTGCGGACTAGAGTATGCCGGTCATCCGGGAGTCGATGAGTTCACAACCAACACCGGCGACATCTCCAAGACGACGCTCACGCTGCACGGCAAGATTGGCAACATCCCAGCTCAGCGTGCGGCCATCTCAGTAGAGAAGGATGGAGACAAAACCAAGCTCGCGATCACCGGCGATGTGTCCGAGCACATGTTCTTCGGCCCCAAGCTGTCGCTCTCAACCAAACTGTGGACCGAGCCCAACGCCGATTGGTTTGTGATCGAAGACAAAGTTCAAAACGTGGGCGCGAGCGAGCAAGAGTTCCAGCTCATCTACCACGCTAACTATGGAGTGCCGCTGCTCGGAGAAGGCGCCAAGGTGCTCGTGCCGTTTAAGTCGGTAACGCCGATGAATGCTGGAGCCGCCAAGGCCGTGCAGACTTACTCGACCTACAAAGGCCCGACGCCAGGCTTCACGGAAGAGGTCTTTCTGGTCGAACCGCTGAGCGAGAAGGGAGCGACCTTGGCCGTGTTGAAGGACGCCACGGGCGAGAAGGCAACTTCGATTCGTTGGCAGACCAGCGAGCTGCCGCACTTGACCATTTGGAAGAACACCGCCGCCACAGCCGATGGATATGTCACCGGCATCGAACCCGCGACCGGCTATCCCTTCAATCGCAAGATCGAACGCAAGTTCGGTCGAGTGCCCAAGCTGAAGCCGAACGAGGCGCGATCGTTCTCTCTAAAGTTCCAAGTCCATCACGGCAAAGACAGCGTCAAGGCGTTGGAGCAAGAAGTCACTCGGCTTCAAAGCAAAGCTCCCGGCACCATCAATACGGAACCGCCGAAGACCGAATAGAGCATTGCTCTGCGTCCCATGCAGCCGCTCGGAAAACATGCTGCTCGTTCCGAGCTCCTGATGTAACCAGTTCTCGAACCGACGATAGTTAGTGATGAAATAGGTTCATTCCGCCAAACTGATCGAGGATGCGGTGAGAAAGGCGATGCCGCCGCGATCATGCTGACGGCTCACCACAAAGACCGTTTGCAGTCGTTTCGATGAAACGACTGCAGGTTTCTCTCTGCATTCCGAAGCTCAACTTTCACAAGTTCGCCAGCGGACGCAGTAAGCATTTGGCAGAGCTGTTGGTCGCCCCGATGTCGCGGAAATTACGTAGGAGATCCCACTGCGAGTACCCCCAACGCACCAGCATTGATCACTGATTGGAGTTATTAGCCACCATTGCATTCATTGCCTTGTCGATGGCGGCAAAGTACGCGCTGGCTTTCTCGAAGACTTCGGCAGCGAAGTCTTGGCTGTCGATCAATGTGGCCGCCTGAGTTCTCACCGTGACATCGGGCACGATGTGTCCGGGAGGGGCCAACGGCGAGTCTGGCTTCACCAATCCAGCTAGCTCACGCGTCTTGGGAATCTGATTGCGCTCGAGATGATCAATCAGCTCGCGCGTCAGTCGTTCGGCTTCTTTGCACAGATCACGCAATGGGACATCGTCCAAGGCTTGGCTCATAAGTTCGCTCGCGAGTTCATCAAGTACGAAATGAGTTACCGGCCCGTTTCTCAAATCGAGGCAACTATCAGCCACGGTCTCAATCACTGCAAGACGCAAGTCGTTTTCAGTTTGAGTCGGCTCCCTGGAGCGGCGAAATCAAGCCGTTCGTTGGCAGAATGAGAGCTTTGATTCGATCGAAGCAACTCTGCAGTGACGGTAAGAAGAGTTACCGCAGAGAAACCGAGAGCGCCGAGAAGACAGATACTTCGCTATTCGAGTTGCCCTCAGTGAGCAGCCAGACGCTCACTCAACACAACTTCCACGATGAAGCGCAGAGCTCCAAGAAGTCGTTGGGGAAGGTCGACAATCTCGACGCAATAACCAGACTCCCCCTCCCACACGAAATTACGACAGAACAACCGGCGTCTCGCTAATCCGACGCGGCATCGACTTACCTTGTGAGGATCACATATGCCCGGACCGTTGAGTTCAGCTCAAGTCGCGCAGTTCGAACGCGATGGTTATCTCTTCATCGAAGGTTTTCTCGATGCCGACGAGACCGCCTTGCTGCAGGCGGCCTGCAAGCAAGATGCGATTCTGCAGGCCAATGCGATGGATGTTCGAGACTCTCAAGGTCGACGCACGAACTTGTCGTTGTGGAATCATCCGGGCGATGACATCTACGGCATGATCGCTCGCTCGCGACGCATGGTGGATGCCAATGAGCAACTCCTGGGCGACGAGGTCTATCACTACCACTCGAAGCTCAGTGCCAAGCAGCCTCGCGTGGGTGGTGCTTGGGAGTGGCATCAGGACTATGGCTATTGGTACCAGAACGGTTGCTTGTTCCCGGACATGCTCAGCGTCTTTATCGCCGTTGATCCCTGCACGCGGGAAAACGGTTGCATGCAAGTCATCAAAGGCACGCACCGGTTGGGCCGCATCGAGCATTCATTTTCCGGCGAGCAAACCGGTGCCGACCGCCAGCGCGTCGACGAGTGCTTGAAGCGCTTCGAGCATGTCTATTGCGAGATGGCTCCCGGCACTGCGTTGTTCTTTCATTCGAACTTGTTGCATTGCTCGGCTGCGAATGAGAGCGAGCATCCGCGTTGGGGACTCATTTGCTGTTACAACACCAAGCACAACGATCCCGCGTGGGAGCATCATCATCCACGCTACACGCCGCTGGCCAAAGTGCCTGACACCGCCATCAAGGCCATCGGAGCCAAGCCCACCGCCGCCGCTCAACGATTCTTGAAACAAGACGATGACGACACGTCACGACGGATTGAGGTGGATGGTCGTCAGTAGTCCGAGGTCTGTCGTCCGTTGAGATGATGTGGCTTCCGATTCGTGGTGTGGTTGAGATTGGCGATTGAGTTTCGAGTCGGCAGACATCGGACGCATTTGCAGCGACATCGAACTTGTTTCGAAATGAACTCTGACTGCTGACCAAGAACCAAGGATTAAGGACCAACCCCCAACAACTTCCTACGATTCGCCCGCAACTTGATTCCGCACCTTCTCGCCCCTTGGGCTTCTCCGCATGTCTTTTGAATTCGTCTCGCCAGTGTGGCTCGCGACGCTTTGTCTGCTGCCCGTGCTGGTTCACTACTATCGACGCAGCCTGGTCGATTCGTCGTTGTGGCAACGCCGAGTCTCGTTGGGCGTTCGTTCTGCGATCGCGCTGCTGCTGTCGTTTGCGCTGGCGGGACTGACGCTGCTGTCGCCGACCAAGAAGGTGTTCGTTGTTTTTGCGGTCGACGAAAGCCTGAGCGTGGCTCAGGAATCTCGTGCGGTCGCTCAGAAGTTTGTGGAAGAATCCACTCGTGGCCAATCGGCCGAGCACTACTCGATCTTGCCCTTCGCGAGTCAGCCGCAGTCATTCACCAAGACGTTGCCAAGCGACGATCGCATCTCCAATCAGCCCGGCCCAAACCAAGAAGCTGAAGCGATCCGTCGTCGAGCCACCAATTTGCAAGCCGCGCTAGAAACCGCCGTCGCTGGCATCCCGGCTCACTACGTTCCGCGCATCGTGCTGATGAGTGATGGCAACGAGACGCTGGGCAACGGACTGCAAGCCGCGGCTCAAGCACGAGTAAGAATCGACACACTTCCGTTGCCGGTGCGTTCCGATCCCGAACTGCAAGTTGCTGAAGTCAGCGTGCCCGCGCAGGTCGCTCAGGGCGAACCGTTCTTCGTCGAAGTTGTGGTGAACTCGAATCACGACGACGAAGCCGTGATCGAAGTCTTCAAGGCCGAGCATCGAGTCGTCAGTTCGCGCCGCCCGCTGACGAAGGGCGAGAATCGCTTCAAGTTCACCGAGCAAGTCGATCGACCGACCGAGTTCTCGGCACGCATCCGTCGTCCGGTCGATGGTGCCGGTCAGCCCGTCGAGAACACGTTCAAGGACACTCTACTCGACAACAACGCCGCTTCGGGTTTGGTCTTCACGGCAGGCAAGCCCCGCGTGCTGTTGATCGATCCTCAACCCGAGCAGTCTCAGGGACTCGAGTGGGCTCTTAAAGAAGAAGGTCTGATCGTCGAGGTTCGACCAGCGGCCGGCATCCCCGAGGAACTCGCTGAGCTTCAGAACTTCGACGTGCTGGCGTTCTCGAACGTGGCCGCAACCGAACTCTCGCAACGCAAGATTGAGATCATTCGGACGTACGTCAGCGAGCTTGGTGGCGGCTTCGTGATGCTTGGCGGCGACCAATCTTTTGGCCTGGGCGGTTACTTCAAGACCGCGTTGGAAGAAGTGCTGCCAGTGCGGCCCGACTTAGAGAAAGACAAGGAGAAGCCGAGCCTGGCCATGATTGTCGCGATCGACAAATCGGGTTCGATGGGCGGTCAAAAGATGGCACTCGCGAAGGACGCCGCCAAAGCCGCTGTCGAAGTTCTTACAGAGCGAGACCAGATCGGCATCATTGGTTTCGATGCGCAGCCGCATTGGGTGAGTGAAGTCCGACCGCTGACTCAGAAGGGGCTGATTCTCGACCGCATCAGCACACTCGAAGCAGGCGGCGGTACGTCATTGCTGCCCGCGATGGAGAACGCCTTCAACGCGCTGCAAGCCACGAACGCGAGACTTAAGCACATCATCATTCTGACCGACGGTTTCTCGGCACCGGGTGACTTCGACAATCTGACTCGCTCAATGACTGCCGCGCGCATCACGGTTTCCACCGTTGGTATCGGCGAGCCGGATTCGAACTTGCTGCAGCGCATCGCGGAGCTGGGCAACGGCCGCTACTACTTCACGAACGACCCGACGTCGGTCCCGCAAATCTTCACCAAAGAGACTATGCAGGCCAGCAAATCGGCGATCAACGAAGAGCCGTTCTTGCCGCAAGTCGTCCGAGCATCGGCAGTATTGAGCGACTTGCGACTCGACGAAGCGCCGTTGCTATTGGGCTATGTAGTGACTCGCCCCAAGGCGACCAGCGAAGTAATTCTCGCGACAGAGAACGGCGATCCGCTGTTGTCATGGTGGCGCTACGGGCTCGGCATGAGTGTCGCGTTTACTTCCGACGCCAAAGCACGTTGGGCCGCGGAATGGCAGCAGTGGCCGGGCTTTAGCAAGTTCTGGTCTCAGGTGATGCGGCACGCGATGCGGAAGAGCGAGTCGAAAGGATTCATGGTCAACGTCGTTCGCCAAGGTGACGCCGCGACGGTCGAAGTCGATGCCTTCGATGACTCCGGCCAGTTGCTCAACGGTGCCGACACGAACTTGAAACTGCTCGCACCCAATCTCAGTGAGCGGCAAGTGCAGCTCCCGCAGGTTGCTCCGGGTCGTTACTCGGCAAAGCTCGACCTGCGCGATCCAGGAGCGTGGCACATGTTGATCGGCCAATCGAAAGACCGAATCCCTCTGCATCAACAGTCGCGCGGAGTGATGGTCGGCTATCCCGACGAGCTGCGTTTGCGACCGATCAATGAAGAGTTGCTGAAGGCCATCGCTCAAATAAGCGGTGGCACTTTTCAACCCGCACCGGCAGACGTCTTTCGGAACGAGTCTCAAACAGCCTCCAACGTCACGCCGTTGTGGCCCCTGCTGCTCAAGATCGCGCTGCTGCTGTTTGTGCTCGATGTTGCCTTACGACGATTGGACTTCGGCTGGTTGTATCCAGTGCGACGATAACCGCCGAGCACGAGACCGCGGATCTGAGGTCTCGATTCGAACGATTATTCACCCGGTCGAATACTGACGAGACATGTGCGAATTGCGGTAATCCGACACTCAAAAAAACTCAGTTGCTGAGCGGCAAGCTGCGGTTAGAACTCGCAACCCCAACCCGCATGCCTCCCACCATTCTTCAAACGGACGTTGCATGTCTTCGCCAGCCCCTACGGTTTTGGTCGTTGACGATGAGGTCGACGCTTGCCGAAACCTACAAGACATTCTGACCGACTTTGGATACCGCACCGACGTCGCCTTTAACGCAGATGATGCTTTGCAGTCTGTGCAAAGGCAGCCGTATGACGTCGTGCTGCTCGATCTGAAAATGCCAAACGTCGACGGACTGACGCTGTATTCGCAGATTCGTAGATGTCGCGAAAACGCTTCCGCCATTGTGGTCACCGCGTTCGCATCTGCAGAGACGCGGCAGCAAGCTCAAGAGCTTGGCGTCAAACAAGTCCTGTCCAAGCCGGTTGACGTTCCGGTCTTGTTGGGACGCATCAGCGATTTGGTCGGTAGAACTTCTCAGGTGACCGTGTAGGTCGCGGCACAAAAAACGCGATGCGGTAACGCCCCCTTGCTGACTTCGATTTCCAAGTCATTTAGTCGCGCGAGTTCGCACGCAGCGCGCGGATGTGCTCGCTGCCTGACTAAGAGCGAGCGGAGGTCGTCATCGGCGGCGAGGGACTTACTTTGCAACACAATTGCTGAAGTCCCCAACGCCAGATCCCACGCGTCGTTTCTGCTGAGGCATCCTGATGCCGCAGCTAACTGCTTGAGTTCACCATGCCTGATACGCCCCGCATTCTGATCGTTGATGACGAGCCTGATACACGAGCCAACCTGTGCGACATCCTCGACATGTTCGGCTATGGAGCAGAGGCCGTCGGGACATCACAAGCCGCGCTTAGCCGAGCGGACCTGCATGAGTTCGCGGTCATCCTGCTCGATCGGCAATTGCCCGACCTCAAGGCTGAAGAGCTATTGCCTGCACTGCGTAATCGAGTCCCTGAGACCGACGTGGTGATCGTGACGGGACATGCGGATCTCGAAAGCACCATCGCCGCGCTGCGACTTGGAGCCGCAGACTATCTGCTGAAGCCCATCAATCCCGAGTTGCTGAATGTGTCGATCAAGCGATCGCTCGAACGGCAACAACTGGCACATGCGAAACGTCGGTCGGAAGCTGCTTTTCGGCAGCTCGTCGAATCAGCAGGCAGCGCGATTCTCATTCAGCGACCCGATCACACCATCGTTTATATGAATCCCTACGCCGAGCGGATGACGGGACATCATGCATCAGCAGTCATCGGCCAATCGTGCCTAGACCTTTTTATGGACGATGACAGCGCCGCGCGAGTCGTCGAAGCCTTCGATTCGCTCAAGGTCACGGGCGAGCTGCATAACTTTGAAGTCATGATCCGCTGCCACGACGGTGGACATCGCTGGCTCTTGTGCAATGCGCGGTTGCTCGATGACTACGACGGACAGCCCGCAATCATGTCGATCGGGCATGACATCACAGCTCGTCGCGATGCCGAGCAAGGGCTCTATCTGTTGGATGCCGCGATCGCGAATCTTGAAGAGGGCGTCATCATCACGAAGGCATCGGACGAGTGGTTCTCGTCCCGCATTGTTTATGTGAACTCGGCCTTAAGCCGGCTGATGGGTTACGACGCTTCCGAGATCATTGGTCGCACGCCGCAGTTGTTTGAGGGCACGCGCACCGATCGTTCTCGGCTACTCCAACTCGATGAAGCGATCTCGATGGTGCGGCCCATAACGCTCGAAAGCGTCTGTCAGCGCAAGGACGGCAGCGAGTTTCCCGTCGAAATGCACCTCTCGCCGGTCGCTGATCCTCAAGGTCATCGCACACATACCGTCGCTACGTTGCGCGACATCAGCGAGCGTCGTCGTGCGGAAGAACGACTACTCCAAGCTGAACGACTCGCGGCCATCGGTAAAGCTATGACCGGTCTAGCTCATGAAAGCCGGAATGCTCTGCAGCGAGCACAGGCATCACTCGATCTGCTTGCCGCCGACTTCGAGGACAATGCTCAAGCAACCAAGCTCATTAAGCGTATTCAAGTCGCTCAAGACGATCTGCATCGACTTTACGAAGACGTTCGCGAGTACGCTCGACCCATTCGCATTGAACCGCATCCATGCCGACTCGACGAGTTGCTGCATCAAGCCTGGGACGAGTTAATTGTGAAACGCACTGGGCGAGAGACTCATCTACACGAAGTGAAGAAATCCCGAGACTTGATCTGCGATGTCGAAGCGTTCGCCATTCGCCAGGTCTTCCGCAACCTACTGGATAACGCATTGGCTGCGTGTGCGGACCCCGTCGAGATCACCGTCACTTGGTCCGACTCGGTGATCAATGGCATGCCCGCCTTGCGAGTTTCATTGAAGGACAATGGGCCGGGCGTCAGTGATGATCATCGCGAACAAATCTTCGACGAGTTCTTCACCACTAAGACGCACGGCACCGGCTTGGGACTGGCAATCTCGCGACGCTTCATCGACACACACGGTGGCCGCATCGAAGCCGTGAACTCGCTGCCCCCAGGCCTAGAGATCGCCATCACCTTGCCACGGCGTATTCTTTAGAAATCGAGTCTGCCAACAGGCTCAAACACCAAGGGCAAGCGAACGAACCTCGTGCAGCAACCGATTCCTCACTTGCACTCCGCAGCGACCTCAAGGAACTTCGCAAATAGTTCCGACTAACTCACCGTCCTTGCGGAGTCGCTTTCGTCATGCCAGCAACACTCACTCGTTTTCGAGCGGTCGTCGGCGTCTTCTGTTTTTGTTGTGGCGTTGTGAATGCCGACGCTGAGATTCGCGTCAGCCCATCCAGCGTTGTGCTTGATCGCCCGGAAGCCTCGCAGCAG
>OMIV01000372.1 GCA_900299185.1 Planctomycetaceae bacterium | reverse complement strand
GCTCGGAGATGTGTATAAGAGACAGGTGTGGATCGAAATGTTGGCCGCGTGTTGTCTGTCTTGGATAAACTCGAATTGACCCACAACACGCTCGTCATTTTCACATCCGACCACGGCTACAACCTGGGACATCACGGCATCTGGCATAAAGGCAACGCAATTTGGATGTTGACTCGAACGCCAGAAAAAACTTGGCCGAACATCCAACCAAATCAGCGGCCAAACATGTTCGACACATCTCTCAAGTTGCCAACCATCGTCAGGTGGCCAGGAGTCGTAAAACCGGGCTCAACGATCGATCGAACAGTGACCAATCTCGATTGGTTCCCAACGCTATGCGAAATCGGGCAAGCGAAAATCGATCCGACAATAATCGTCCGAGGCCGAAGCATTGCATCGCTTTTGAAGGCCGAAGAACTCAACTGGGACGACAGCTTCTATGGCGAATACAACATGCGCAACGGATCAAAAACAGCAATGCGCTGCTATCGAACGCGCGACTGGAAGCTGATGATCGACTTCGCCAATCCAGGACGAGGAGAACTTTACAATCTGAAGAACGATCCCGATGAAACTCATGACCTTTTCACCAGCAATCAAGAAGCCGCCAAAAAAGCGAGAACGGAACTTGAAGCCATGCTCAGAGAGAAAATGCGACAACTAGGAGACACCGAAGAGAAGGCAACAAGCAACTAGAGACAACTCACTTCTCCGCTGCTTTTGGTAGATCGTTCGAGGGCAATTGAAAACGGCTCGCAGAAGCGAGCCGAAAAAACAAAGGCAGCCGGTCCTGAACCAGCTTGAGCGCGGGCCAACGCTTGAAAGAGGACAGTAACCGGCTGCCGGGATAAGTATCGTGATTCAACGAAAAAATGCATCTCTTGCAGCCCCGGTCTTAGCAAATCTTGCGGCCACCCGCGTGGCAGTGTAATCAATGACACACACCAAAACGCTCCATTTTTCGTGGCAAACAACACATCGCACAATTCAGCCACAGCGATTTAACACACGATGACTGAAAACGCGTCAGCGTTCATCGACGAATTCAGATTCGAATACCTAACCTCGGTTCCATGAGTCCACAACTGCTTCCAGCGGCGCGTCAGAAACCCATGAGCCGCGTGACAAACAATGTCGTTGTTTCGCCATACTCACGAAGACTTAACCTAAGCCTCCAACGTTGGTAAGACAAAAAGGGAGATAAGGTGACGTCCTATAGATTGTCCGCACCTCAAATGTCTCTTGAGTGCTTCGTCTAAGCTCCATTTCGAACTGACAGAGTAAGATCCACACAGAGACTTGAAACGCCCTGATCACCACAGGAACTAAAGTTCGAAGCAAAGCACTTCGAACTCTTGAACGATATGGCAAAAAACAAAAAAGCACGGCCAGGAAATACCTGGCCGTGCTTACTGATATGACACTGAAACCTGATTTGCTGAGATCTCTGAGGATCTGATTAACGTGATTTCCTTAGCTTGGAATTGGTCAGGGCGAGTGAATGCCGACATCCTTGCCGACAAATCTCATTGTCGAATCCCCTGGATACCCGAACCAGTCCTAAACTAATTCAACTGCTTCTTTCGTCCGACAAGCGTCCGAATACGCTCTGCCAGCAGAGCAGAGTCAAACGGCTTACGGAAGGTTTCATTGAAGATCGTGCGGTCGAAACCGATCGCATGATCGTCGTCACTCAGCAATCCAATCAGGATTGTCTCGCCGTACTCAGGGTTCCGGCGAAGATTCTGCGCGATCAGCAGAGCCTCTTGCCGTCCCATTGCGAAGTCTACGACGACACAATCGGGATGGAGTGACTCAGCCTGAATGCCAGCCTCGAAACCGCTTTGGGCAGTCTCGATCTTGAAGTCATCGTTGCCCATCATCTCATTGAGACTTGAGCGAATTGAAGCTTCGGCGCCGACAAGCAGAATCTTGCCCATCGCCTCATCTTCAAGTTCACCCAAGGGCATTCCATGCTCCTTGAGGAAGCGAATCAGGTGCTCACGCGGAATCCGCCGGTCTTGTGAACCGGGGATTCGATAGCCGCGTAGGCGACCCGAATCGAACCATTTACTGACAGTGCGGGGTGCTACCTTGCAGATCTTTGCTACCTGTCCAGTAGTGAAGATCGTCTTCATCGCGGGCTCCAATTGAACTTTCTAAGCGGGGTGGCCGGGCTCTGCCGTCCAACCTGCTCCCCCCTACGAAGGTGTTTTCTCTAGCCGCTGGGTCCGTTTCGAGAAAAACCGTGGTGTTGGGTCGGGGTTGTCTCCAGTGACCTGTAACTATCCGTCTCCGCCGGACAGCCACGTGCCGAATCATCGGCACAACGCAGTTGCGAACTTTTGTGACTCCGTGTCGCTTCCTCGAGGAAACTCGTTTTCCAGGGGTTCGACGGAATCAGACTCCGATGCCAATCGCCTAGCACCGAACCCTTGAGGACGTGTTCCTTCCGTCCCTCCGCCGTTGACAGCCTGACTTTGTGGCTCCAAGCCAACTCCATGCAATCAGCAAGATGCGATTGCTGGTCGCCAACCGTCTGACCATTACTTTCGACCTGATCGGGGCGACGACTTTAGAGCGATTGAATTGCTGTCAAGGGCAGAAACCCGACTGCCGCTACAGCCCGCAACTTGAGCCATAAATCGGCGGATTTCCAAGGGCGTGCACTCGCTTTAGGCCCCCGATTCTGACGAAGTGACGCGTCCTGCATCACTCCGAGAACCAGTGCGACTGCTACGATCGATCGTTCACGAAGTATTTCGGATTGGGCAGGAAATTCGGCTCATCGCAAAACCGTGGGGGTAACTGGTATCAGCCGACGAGTCTGACTTTGGTGGTGTGAAGTGTTTCGATTCTCAGGATGAAGTGATTGCGGTTGCGGTAGCCGTAAGCTCGGC
>OMIV01000371.1 GCA_900299185.1 Planctomycetaceae bacterium | reverse complement strand
GTCTCGTGGGCTCGGAGATGTGTATAAGAGACAGCCCAACAATCACGCTAAGCCGTAGCCGGTCATCTTCTATTTGGGTTTCGTCAGCCGTCCTTTGTTGCCCCTCCCCCCCGGCCCCTCTCCCCATAGGGGCGAGGGGAATCGAAAGGCGGTCTACTTGGAGACGCTCGCCTTCGCTCTTCTCCTTCATCCTCCGAACTTCACCGAATAGCGCCGCCGTTGCAGTTCATAACTTGTCCGGTGATGTAGGCCGCGTCGGGACTGCACAAGAAGCGGGCCAGTTTGGCGATGTCTTCGGGGGTGCCCCAACGAGCGAGCGGGGTTTCGCGGAGCACTCGTTGCTGCCAGCCATCACTCGCGGACTCGCCCCACGCCGTTCGAATCCAGCCGGGGGCGATGCAGTTCACTCGCACTCGCGGCGCAAGGCTTACGGCCACCGATCTCGTGAAACCCATGATTGCATTCTTCGAAGCGGCGAAGAGTTCTCCGCTGTCGCCTTCCATGCCGCGGTCGGCTTGGTCCCAGCCCACATTGAGCACGCAGCCACAACCCTTCTCGGTCATGCGCTTCCCGACTTCGCGCGTCAGCAACATCGTCGAGCGAACGTCGCCATCCAGAAGTTGCGCGAGCTTGTCGGCATAGCCGAGCTTGGCCGCGTCGCCCGTCAACAAGTCGACGCCGGCGTTGTTGACCCACACATCGACTTGTTCCAAGGCTTGCCAGGCGCGTGCGACAAACTCAGGCAGCGCGGCTGAATTACGGATGTCGGCTTGCAGGACAGTCGCTTGCTGACCGAGCGACCGTATCTGAGCGGCGGTCTGTTCGGCGGCGTCTCGAGATCGATGACAATGCACAATAACATCCGCGCCGGCGCGAGCAAATTCCAGCGCGATGGCTCGACCAATACCGCTCGATGATCCCGTCACAACAGCTTTCAAACCTGCCAACGATGCGAACGACACGCGGAGTCCCTTGAGTGTGAGAAGTGAAAACGGCCCAACCCAATCTGATCGTAGCGGCTGAAGGTCGGACTCTTGAGCTACGACTTCGCCAAGATCAACGGTCGTAGTTCCGCAGCTAAGAAGAATGACCCCGCAACGACGATGAGGTCGTCGGCAGTCGTGATGGATTGAGCCATGCTCCATGCGACGGCCGGTGTCGCGGCGACATGCAGGGGTCGATCACAAATTGTGGCGGCGAGTTCTTGCAGCTCGTTCGCCGGGACCGCGCGCGGGTTCGTGATGTACTGGGTGACGATGACGACATCGAACGCTGGCAAAAGTCGGCGCAAAAGTCCGGCCACGTCTTTGTCTTTAGTGGTCGACAGGATCAGACAGCGGCGACCTGCACACGGGATCGTGTCGAGCGTCTTCAACAGTGCTCCCACTGACGCCCAGTTATGCGCGGCGTCAAGAATCACTGTTGGTTGCGATCGGATCTGCTCAATGCGCGCCGGCCATGTGACTTGTGAGATCGCGGTGCGGCAAGCGTCCTTGGGCAAGCACCACGTGCGCTGCCTCAGCACGTGCAGCGCGGCGACAACTAACGCGGTGTTGTAAGCTTGATGCTGTCCGAGCAGCGCGACTTCGAAGGACTCGGTTTCTTGGTCGCAACGCACATCAACGACTTGCTTGCCAGTCGTGGTGGTCTCGGCCAACGAGTATGAGAAGTCTCGATTCAACTGCTTCAGCGGAGCGCTGCGGCGAGCGGCGATTTGTTCGATGACCTCTTGAGCCTCTGGAGCGAGAACTCCGCTCACGACGGGCACGCTGTCCTTAATGATGCCAGCTTTCTCGGCGGCAATCTCAGCGAGTCGAGAACCGAGCACATGCGTGTGATCGCGGCTGATGGTGGTGATGACACAGACTTCGGGACGGCAAATGTTGGTGGAGTCCAAGCGGCCGCCGAGTCCCACTTCGAGCACCACCACATCGACTCGTTCTTGAATGTAATAGAGCCATCCGAGCGACGTGGTCAGCTCGAAGAATGTCGGATTGAGGCCCGGCATTTCGGAGTCGATCTGTGCGGTGACTTGTGCAAGCACGCGAACCAGTCGCACCAACGAATCAGCGTCGATCATCCGACCATTGACCTGAACTCGTTCCTCGAAGTGTTCGAGATGCGGCGACGTGAAAAGACCGACGGTGTATCCCGACTGTTGAAGCGCCGCGGCGAGCATGGCGGCGGTCGACCCTTTGCCTTTTGTTCCAGCAACATGAACGGCGGGGATGCGTTCGTGGGGATTGCCGAGTCGCTCCATGAGCTGTCGCATACGATCGAGCTTAAAGTCGGTCGCGGACAGCGAAGCGGATGTGCGTTCGTAATTGATGCGGCCGTGTAAGAACGCAATCGCTTGGTCGTAGGTATCAATGGGAGCGATTGGTGGCACTGTGGGGCGTGCTTTCGGCGGTACAGAAACTCAGAAAAGTCGTGAGGTTCGGACGGTTGAAATCGTGGAAGTCACGTTAGAGCCGGTCAAGTTTGTCAATGCCGTGAATTTCCGCGCAAAGTCTGGCGCAGCCTCTTGTTCCCCGTGATCGCGGGTCTTGAAGTGGTAGGTAGGCAGCGCTAGATTCTCGCCGACTTTTGGCTACGGCAAGTTGCGGACATCGTTGGTTCTCGCGCATTCGCGGGAAGAATGGATAACGATTTGGCGACTTCGGCCCCGCTTGCGTACCTGCCGAGCCTAATTCCTTTTTCGTTCATTGCGCTGGCTTTCTTTTGCAACAAGGCATGCTTCATGAGTGCGGAAGCCGTCATCCAGATTCGCAACTTGTCCAAGATTTATCGCGACTTCTGGGGTCGCAAGAAGGTGCGAGCTCTTAACTCTTTGAGCTTGGAAGTCTATCGCGGCGAGGTCTTCGGTCTGCTGGGCCCCAACGGTTCTGGTAAGACCACCACGATGAAGCTGCTGCTCGGGCTGCTGTTTCCGACCGAGGGCGAGATCTCCATTTTGGGCAAGTCAGCAACCGACGTCTCCAAGAACGAGCGGATTGGCTACCTGCCGGAAGAGTCCTATCTCTACCGCTTCTTGAACGCGAACGAGACTCTCGATTTCTACGGTCGCTTGTTCAACATGAGCGGCGAGACGCGCCGTAAGCGCACTGAAGAACTGATTGAGATGGTTGGGCTTCAGCATGCTCGCCGTCGTCAGTTGAAAGAGTATTCCAAGGGTATGACCCGCCGTATCGGCTTGGCTCAGGCTCTGATCAACGACCCCGATCTCGTTCTGCTCGACGAACCCACCAGCGGTCTCGATCCGCAGGGCTCGCGCGACATGAAAGACTTGATCATGCGTCTGAAGTCGCAGGGCAAGACGGTCATCATGTCGAGCCACTTGCTGGCCGACGTGCAGGACGTTTGCGACCGCATTGCGATTCTCTACGGTGGCGAACTGAAGGAACTCGGACGCGTCGATGAGCTACTCAAGGAACGCAACGTTTCGCAGATGCAGACCAGCTCCATCAGCGATGCGTGTTTGGATGAAGTCAAAGCGGTGCTCGCGAAGCACAACGTCGAATTCCACAAGGTCGACCATCCAACCAACAGCCTGGAAGAATTGTTCCTTAAGACCGTCGAACGTAGCCAGCAGCGACCTGGTCAGCGCTACGTGCCAGAGTCGGAAGCGGCCAAGGGTGGGACTGCTTCGTAGTTTCGCCTGGCGAGCAATGCTCCCGGTTTCGCTCGTGGCTGCTCGTAGTCAGCAACGGAGCTCGATTCTTCGAGTCGGGCTACTTCAGACAAGTCCTTCGGTTGGCCTCGGATAAAGACTTTGGCCGATCGTTTTCTGAGTGATGCATCACCATGCTAGCCATCTCGTTACAGCCTGAAGAATTCGACCTAGCGTTGGGAGTCCAGCGCTGGTTGATTGTCTTCGGCACCGTGCTGTTGGTGTCGTTGTTGGTGTCGCTGATGGCATCGTTAGCGACCTATGGAGGCACCGGACCGGCTCGATTGTTTGGTCGCTTGGGCTATGCCGCTTGCGACTTCATGAGCCTTTCGCCGCGCCGCATTTTCGCCGTGGCGTTGCTGACGTTTCGCGAAGCCGTGCGACGAAAAGCGCTGCTCGTCTTCGTCGTGTTTGCTGTGCTCTTCATGTTCGCGAGCTGGTTCTTAACCGGTAACTCAGAACGTCCCGAGCAAGACATCGAGGTCTATGTCGGCTTCGTCTTCACCACGATCTCGTGGCTGGTGCTGCTCGTAGGTGGCGTGCTGTCCTGCTTCGGATTGCCCGAAGACATTCGCCTGAGATCCCTGCACACCGTCGTTACTAAGCCGGTTCGACGAAACGAAATCGTGCTCGGTCGCATGCTTGGCTTTGGCAGTGTCTGCACTTTGATCTTGGTGCTGATGGGAATCGTCGGCCAAATCTGGATTGTTCGGCAGTCGCAGGGGCTGACCTTGTCGTGCCGCGTTCCGATCTACGGCGTGCTGAAGTTCTTGGACCGTACCGGAGCCGAGACCAGCAAGGGTCTCAATGTGGGCGACATCGTTGAGACGCGCGGCTTCATCGAAGGCGGCACGAAGGGGGCGGCGGTGTTTCAGTTCCGCTTGCCGAAGTCTCAGCCAGAGTTGTTGAGATTCGAGTCCCGGTTCGAAGCCTTCAGAACTCACAAGGGCAGCATGGATCGCACGATTCAAGCTCGCTACGTGTTGTCGAACGAAGAAAAGGGACTGCGAGTCCCGCTTGAGAAGTTCAACGTCGCCGAGTTCTCCCAGAACGAGCGGGATGTCGAACGGAAGATCTCCTACACCAACGAAAAGACGCTGAAGAAGGAAGAGGTCGATCTTTACAACGACCTCGCTCAAGACGGTTGGTTAACGGTCCACGTGCAATGCTTGGATCGCGGGCAGTATCTGGGTGCGTCACGTGGCGACTTCTTCGTCCGCGAATTGCCCGACCGCTCGTTCTCAGCAGGCTATTGGAAGGCGATGGTCGGCGTATGGCTGATGGTCGTTCTGCTGGTGATGATCGCGGTGACGGCCAGTTGCTTCGTGAAGGGGCCAGTCGCCTGCTTGTTGTGCTTCTGCGTGTTTGTGCTGGGTCAACCGGCGCATGACTTCATGGATAAGTTGGTGACCGGTAAGCAGGTTGGTGGTGGTGCAACCGAGTCGTTGTATCGACTGGTTTCGCAAGCCAACCAAACCACGCCGCTCGACAACCAAATGATGGAACGCACGCTGAAGACCATTGACCGTTTGCCGTCAGGTTCGCTGTGGATTGCTAAGCATCTCATTCCTGACATGCGAACGTTCTCGATGGCAGCTTGGGTGGGTAAGGGCTTGGATGTGCCGTGGTACTCGGCCATGTTGCCGTCCCTGGCGGTTGCGTTGGGCTACATCCTGCCGTGCGTGCTGTTGGGTTACTTCAGTCTGTCCTTGCGCGAATTGGAGTCGAAATGAATCAAACCACATCACGCCAGCGCAAGATGGCTTACTTTGTCGGCATGCTGGTCTTGCTGGCTCCGATCATTGGATTGGGTATGCCTGGTAGCGGAACATCCGGCGGCGGAGCTTTGGCGCGCATGCGTTCGAGCTACGACTTGGGTGAAAGCAACCTCGGGCAGGTTGATCCAACCAGCGCGACCATGAACTTGGTGCTGCTGGGCTTGCGAGGTATCGCGGTCAACATCCTGCGAATGGATTTGGACTACTACAAGGACCACAAAGAGTGGAGCAAGATGCGGACGACGACAGAGTCGGTCATCCTGCTGCAACCGCACTACATTGAAGTGTGGCGGTTCTTGTCCTGGAATTTGGCTTACAACGTCTCGGCGGAATGGGACGCCGTCCCTGAGCGTTTCTACTGGGTCAAAGAGGGCGGCAAGTTCGCTCAGCGCGGGACTCAGCGGAATCAGGAAAACGCCGAGCTGTATTGGGACGTGGGTAAGACTTGGAGTCAGAAGGTGGGTCGCTCGGACGAGTGGCGCTACTTCCGCAAGTACTTCGTGAAGGACCCTGACGAGAAGTCGTTCAAGGGTCAGGCTGACCCGGAAGTGAATCCGGAAATGAAGGACAACTACCTCGTCGCTCGCGATTGGTACGCCAACGCCAACGAGAAAGAGTTGGGGCGCGGTCAGCACGTCATGATGCGAGCGTTGTTCCGATCGGGTCCATACAAGGCTCTGTTGGACTACGCCGACGCACTGCAACGTGACGTGAAGTACGAACCCTCGTCAGACGTCATCAAAGAGAAGTTCAGTCGCGCTCGCAGCATCTTCGACGAAGGTTATGCCGAGTGGGTCTCTAAGTACGGCAAGGAGCGATACCGAACAGGCAAAGCCGAAGTCTTCATGGAGGCTGACCAAAACGATGTCGCAGCGCTGGCGAAAGAGAATGGGCTCGATGCCGGCGTCATTCGACGAGAGATCGACTTCTTCCAGAAGACGACCAACTACCGTTACTGGCGCGAACGGGCTCGTGCGGAGAAGATGCCCACGACAGCGGAAGCGCACCGTCAGCTTTACGAAGGTGAGCGGCTCTATAAGTCCGGCAAGCTCTCCAAAGATCCGACGACAGGTAAGCCTGGCGCTCAGGAGATGTTGGAAGAGGGCATGGCGAACTACGCGAAGTTGCTCGACGATTTCGTCGAACTTCGCAGCGAAGACCTGACCGTGGAAGAAGGCATGTGGGGCTTGTTGATCTGGCGCAAGGCGTTGGATCTGCAGGGCAAACCAATCCCCGAGAACTATCCGCTGAAGTGGCTGTGGGAAGAGCATCAAGGACTGGTGGCATCGTTGCAGGACCGTTTCAACTCGATGGGTTACTAAGCGAGTAGGTTGCTCTCCTGCGAAAGAGACCACAGTTCAAACTCAAGCAAGCCCGAAGTGTCAGCGTTGGCGTCGAGATCAAAGACGCGTTGCTGATGCTTCGGGCTTATTACCTTTCTGGGCCAGAGTGTTCTCGTTCTATGTCGCTCCTGATCGAATTGATTGGGGCATCGAGCCGTAACGAACTGACGGTCGCGGACAGAGATTCAAAGAGGGGTGTTCGATGTTGCGCGTCGTGTTGCTCGTTGTGAGTGTGTCGTGGTTGCTGGGCGACTCGTATGCGCGGGCAGACGAAGCACTGCGCAGTGAAGCTCGAACGGCGATGACGCGCGCTGTGAAGTTCTTTGCGTCTGATGTCGCTGTGCATGGCGGATACGTTTACCGCTACAGCGACGATCTGCGGAAACGAGAAGGTGAAGGCATCGCCGCTCCTGAAACCGTATGGGTTCAACCTCCAGGGACTCCGTTTGTCGGGCAGAGCTTTCTGGATGCCTACTTGCGAACTGGTGATGCCAGTTTGCTCGACGCTGCGAAGTCTGCCGGACATTGCTTGGTGCGAGGTCAGCTCCATAGCGGAGGCTGGCAAGCTCACATTGACTTTGGAGCGGATCTTCGCGGCAAGCAGGCTTATCGTGTTGAGCCGCTGCGAGCGAAGGCCCGCAACTTGTCGACGTTCGATGACAACAAAACTCAGTCCGCGTTAACGGCGCTGATTCGGCTTGATGCCGCCTTGGGCTTCAAGGATGACAAGATCCATGAAGCCGCGCTCTTCGCTTTGCAGTCCATCTTGCGAGTGCAGTTTCCGAATGGTGGTTGGGCACAAGTGTTCGAGGAGACTCCCGATCCCGCCAAGCATCCGGTTAAGCGAGCGAACTATCCCGAGAGCTGGCCGCGCGAGTATCCCGGTGGGCCGTATTGGTTCTGGTACACGTTCAACGACAACGCCATCGCGGACACGATTGATGTGCTGCTACTGGCCGCGCGGACCTACAAAGAACCGCGATATCGCGACGCCGCTCTGAAGGCTGGTGACTTCATCATTCTCGCTCAAATGCCTGAACCTCAGCCGGCGTGGGCTCAGCAATACAACTTCGAGATGCAGCCCGTTTGGGCTCGGAAGTTCGAACCGCCAGCCATCACCGCCGGCGAGTCGCAGGGCGTCATCGAGATCTTGCTGCGGCTCTATGTGGAGTCCGGCGACCGCAAGGTCTTGGAGCCGATCCCAGCCGCGCTGGGGTACTTGGAACGTTCGAAACTTTCCGACGGTCGATTGGCTCGCTTCTATGAACTGCGCACCAACAAGCCGCTGTACTTCACCAAGGATTACCGCCTGACCGAGGACGATGGCGACGTCCCAACTCATTACGGCTTTAAGGTAGGCAGCAAGCTGGACTCACTCCGCAAACGCTTTGGCGAGATCCAGGCGCTCAAGCCGGAGAAGCTCGCGAGTAAGCGAGAATCTCGATACGTGCTTTCGACGAATCGTCCCAGTGACGACCAAGTCCGATCAGTTATTAAGTCGCTGGACTCGCGCGGCGCATGGGTCGAGAGTGGCTCGCTGAAGTATCACGGTAAGAATGATGACACTCGTCGGGTGATCGACAGCGAGACCTTCGTGAAGAACTTGGATGTGCTCAGTCGGTATGTTGGTGCCGAGAAGTAGGGCCGAGCGTCAGTCGAACAAGCCGCGACTGCGCGACGCTGGTCCGTACTTTGACAGATAGCCTTTGACGTTCAGTTTGCGCGCCGTGTTCTGCGAACTCATGTAACGAATGGTGCCAAAGATGGGCCGCTCTGGTCCCCAAGCTCGATCGTAGCGCCCCAAGATCCAGAAGATGCCCGAGTACGAATTCGGGTTGCGACCATCGACCGCATACTTGTTGTTGAGTTCCAACATGGTGCTGAGTGCTTCTCGCGGAGTTGGGGACCATTCGAGAATCTTCTTGCCCCACAGCATCCTCAGATAGTTGTGCATGGTGCCTTCGCGCACCAACTGCCGCTGGGCCGCGTTCCAAAGCTCGTCGTGCGTGCGAGCGTGCTCGAAGTCTGGCAGGGAATAAACCGACGGTCGCTCGTCTGTTAGGTGTTCGTCGAGTGTCGCCTGAGCCCACGCGGGCAACGATTCGAACTGGTCGTAGTCCGCACGGCGCGAACAAAAGTTGTAGCCCAGTTCTCGCCACGTAATGAGCTGATCCAAGAAGCCTTCTGCGGCGGGGCTCATTCCCCACCAACCTTCGCGCGAGCCATTGACCTTGGTTGAGATTTGGCTCGGTCGCCAGTCTTCGGCGGCAATCACGCGGGCGAAAACGTCGTGGGACGAGACATGACCAAAGTGAAGATACGGTGCCAGGCCGCTGGTCACTTCTTCTTCGGGTTCGTTGCGAGCTTCGTAACGCGCCAGCTTGCGATCAATGAAGAGTTGCAGAGCACGCTGCGCTGCTTGATACCCACCATCAAACGCGGCGGGTTTAACGTTGTGATCGATGGGCAACAGAGCGAGCGAACTCGTGCTCGCTGCGAGCTGAGCATCATTCGCGCGCGGCCAACGAACGTGGATCTCTTCTGGCAGGGACGTGAGTGGCGGCAAGCGAGCTTCTCGTAAGGGGTCGACCAACGGAGCGTCGCAGAAGTGATTCGGTAAGTCGCGCTGCAGGAACCTTCGGAAGGCATAGGCCGTGGGGAAAACTTGCGGTGCCGCCTTCAGCGGGAGTACTCCGTTCGAATCGATGGCTTCGAACTTCACCGGCAATCGCGGCGCGACAGCCTTCAACATGCGCGGCAAGAAGAAGCACGGGAAGTCGTCCGTCACGACTACACAGGCAGACGCAGCGAGTCTTTCAACAAGTCCTGCTCCTTGACCCGCTTCCGGTTCGACATACGGCCAATAGGTCGCGCCCGAGTTGGCGAAGGCGCGTTGGTTATCGGCCATGCCTTGAATTACGAACCGATGCAATCGGTCGCTGGCCCATTGATAGCCGACTCGCAGGGCTTCGAGCACAACCAGCGGTCGTCTCAGTTCCTTGGCCCAATGGACCGCATGCTGCAACGCGAAGTTCGAAGTCGCACGGCGGTTGGCGATCATCCAATACAGCACGAACTCGCCGTCACCACGGACCGGCAAAGAATTGAGTGCCGTAACTCTCAAGGAGGGAATGGGATTCACAAAGACTTTCTGAATGTGACAGTCGCAAGGAAAGGCAGAACACGTTAACCGCATTTGTAGATCGCGATTAACGCGCGGCAATCAAAGCCCTTCAGGATGCACGTTTTTCAGTCGCGATTTCGCCATCAAGCGCTCCACCTGGAGGGCGCCGCCGAGCCGGGCTGTCTGTCACTCAGCGTTCTCCACTTCTCGGCGGTGTATTAGTTCCTCACCGACAGTTGCAGAGAACGCAGAGAGCCTCACGTCGCTTGATTTGGATAACTCGCTGGCAGCATTTCGAGTTGTCGCTATGAGTCCGAGTCGAGAATCAACCGCAGTGCCCGTTATCTCCTCAGAAAGGACTTGCTCATGAGTTTCTGGCGTTCGTGCTTGTTGGTGTGGGTGGGATTACTTGGCCTCGTCAGTACCTCGATGGCTGATGACAAGTTGCGGATCATTGTTTTCGGAGCACATCCCGATGATGCCGAATTCAAGACGGCCGGTACGGCGGTGAAGTGGGCTCGGCAAGGTCATCACGTGAAGCTGGTCTCAGTGACCAACGGTGATATTGGGCATTGGCAAATGGCCGGCGGTCCGTTGGCTGAACGTCGCACTGCCGAAGTCACTGCGGCTGCGAAGAAGTTCGGGACTCACGCGCAAGTGCTCGATATCCATGACGGCGAACTCGAACCCAATCTGGAGAACCGCAAGAAGATCACGCGGCTGATCCGAGAATGGAAAGCGGACATCGTCATTTCGCATCGCCCGTGGGACTATCACCCGGACCATCGATACGTCGGAGTGTTGGTCCAAGACGCGGCCTTCATGGTCACTGTGCCGTTCATTTGCCCGGACGTTCCGCCGCTTAAGAAGAACCCCGTGTTCTTGTTTTCGAGCGATGGATTTACGAAGCCGTATCCCTTCAAAGCAGACATTGCCGTTTCGGTGGATGACTCATTTGAAGCGAAGCTGGCTGGCCTGCATGAGCTAGCGTCGCAGGTCTATGAAGGCGGCGCGAGTGGCAGTGAGGAATTCGTTCGGACGGTTCCGCCTGCGGCTGATGAAGCGGGTCGCAAAGCTTGGCTGAAGCAGCGTTGGGAGAATCGACAAGGCGGAGAAGCCAATCGTTTTCGTGACTCGTTGCTCGATTGGTACGGCCCGGAAGCAGGCAAGAACGTGAAGTTCGCCGAAGTCTTTGAGATCTGCGAATACGGTCGCCGTCCCAACAAAGAAGAACTCAAGAAGCTGTTCCCGTTCTTCGGGAATTAGGCGATCAATGAGTTTGAGAGTCGTCCTGAGTCTCCCCTCGCCCCTATGGGGAGAGGGGTT
>OMIV01000370.1 GCA_900299185.1 Planctomycetaceae bacterium | reverse complement strand
TCCTTCTCATCGACGTATTGCGCATCGAGCGACACCGAGTACTTCGTGCCCAGCTTGAAGACGTGCCCGATCTCGATGCCGTGCACCATTTCGAGCGTGCCTTCGCCGCGAGGACTCGGATATCCCGTCGAACCGAGCGATCGGCGGGCAATTGCGGCTTATTTCATGGCCTCGAATATCGGACGAACTGACTCGTGTTGCTGAATTTTTCAAACTTTGACTAAAGTCGCGGCCCCTTCCCGGCGCGATTCCGACGCGTTGGTCTCCCTTCCCGATCTCACCTCTCCGATCCTTCCTCGATCCCCGCCCCCTCTTGGGATCATTCTCGCGGCGCATTCAGACTGCGCGTGACAAGGACGTCACCATGCTTTTTTCTAAGTCGTTCTTCAAGAACTGGGCTCGCCCCAGCCGTCGCCAGTCAAGCCGTAAACACCAAGCCCATAGTGAGCGTCTCGAAAGCCGAGCCCTGCTCGCGACCTTTACCGTGAACGCCGTCGCCGACTTCGGTGATGCATCCGTCGGCAACGGTGTGGCCATGGATCAACTCGGACGAACCACGCTGCGAGCGGCCATTCAAGAAGCCAATGCGCTGCCCACTCCGGACAACATCATTCTGCCCGCAGGCACATTCCGACTGACTCGCCCCGGTGAATCCGATGACCTCGCCGTAACCGGAGACCTCGACATTCTGGACTCGGTCAACATCGTCGGAGCTGGAGCAAACAGCACCTTCATCGATGGCAATGACCTGGATCGCATCTTTCAGATCATGCCCGGTGCGCGAGTCAGTATCAGTGGCGTGACCATTCGCAATGGCACCGCCGTGAACGCTGGCGGCATCCTGAATTCAGGCACGTTGGCGATCACCGACTCAATCATTGAAGGCAATGTTGCGACGGGAAAAACAACGTCAGTCGGTGGCGGTATCGGCAACTCTTTCGGCTTGCTGACGATCAATCGAGTCACGTTTCGTAACAACTCAGCCGTGTTGAATGGAGGCGGCCTCTACAACAACACGGGAGCGATCTCAATCACCGACAGCACCTTCACTGGCAACGCTGCTGGCAACGATGGCGGCGGTTTGTCGATCTTCAACGGCAGTTTGAACGTCACTCGCGGCACGATCACGAACAACACCTCCGGCGCGGACGGCGGTGGACTGAGTGCCGAGAACGCGATGATGACTCTGCAAGACTCCACCATCAGCAGCAACAACGCGACGCTCGATGCAGGTGGCATCAATCTCATCAACAACGCCTCGCTGAGCGTTGTGAATAGCACTGTCAGCAGCAACTCGGCTGGTAAGTACGGCGGAGGCGCTCGCGTCGGTGGCGGCTCAAGTTTGATTCTCGACAAGACCACCATTCAACAGAACCGCGCGACCAAGAATGGCGGCGGCATCGATGTGGATCAGGCCTTCGTCGAAATGCGGAACTCGCTCGTCCGAGGCAACACGGCCACAGAAGACGGCGGCGGTATCGACAACTATCAAGGCACGCTGCGCATCAGTAATTCGACCATTGCCGAAAACACTTCGATGCTCGCTGGGGGTGGCATTTTGAATGCAGCCAGCAGCACCGTTGTGCTGGTCAACGTCACGATTGCCGACAACACCGCAGTCACATCTGGCGGCGGAGTTTCGAACTTTGGCAGCTTCAGTCTCGGCAACACGCTGATCGCCAAGAACAGTTCGACGGCCAACACGCGAGACATCATCGGCACCTTCACGTCGCTGGGCACGAACCTGATTGGCGATCTGGGCAACGCCCTGGGCATCACCACCGACACCAGCAACTTCTGGGGTTCGACGTTGCTGCCGGTAGATCCCAAGTTGGGGCCTCTCCAAAACAACGGCGGGCCGACAGCCACTTACGCGTTGCTCGCTGGCAGTGTTGCCATTGATGCCGGGACCAATGCCGGAGCAGCAGCCTTGGATCAAACTGGTCGAACTCGCAACCTCGACGGCGATGTCGGTGGAGTCGCAGCCGTCGATATCGGTGCTTACGAGTTCGTACCGCCGGAGTTGGTCTTCACGGTCAATTCGTTCGCAGACACGATCGACGTCAACCTCGCCGATCTGCTGGCACTCGACATCAACAACAACACGACGTTGCGAGCAGCCATTCAAGAATCCAACGCACGTCCGGGTGCCGAGCGGATCGACTTGCCAGCCGGAACGTTCTCGCTGACTCAAGTCGGCTTCAACGAGGACGCGTCTTACACGGGCGATCTCGATATCACGGGCACGGTCCGCATCGTGGGAGCTGGTCGCGATCAAACCATCATCGACGCTGGTGATCTCGATCGAGTCTTCCACATCCTCTCCAGTGCCAACGTCATCCTCAGCAACCTGACGATCCAAAATGGATTCATGGCCTCGGGCGGCGGCATCTTGGTGGAAGGCTCACTGACGCTCGACAACGTCATTGTCGCCGACAACGTCGCCAACAATCTCAGTAACAGCGTCATCGGTCACGGTGGAGCGATCCTCGTGAATCAAGGCACTCTGTCCGTCGGCAATTCGATCATTCGCAACAACACAGCTACAGGCAGTGGCGGTGCGATTGCCAACTTCTCAGGCACGATCTCGATCACCAACACCGTCATCACAGGCAACACAGCGACCGTCAGCGGTGGCGGTTTGTCGACGACTCAAGGTTCGATTGATTTGACAAGCTCGACCGTTCAGAGCAACACGACGGCAGGCAGCGGCGGCGGCATCTTCGATCTGTCGGGCGTTGTGAATCTCCGCAGTTCGACTGTCGGAAGTAATACAGCCACGGTTAGCGGAGGCGGCATCGCAGCGACGGGCGGGACGATCGGACTTTATGACTCGACCGTCCAAAGCAACACATCGACCGACGATGGCGGCGGAATTGCGTTAGCCAGCCAAGCGTTACTGCAAGGTTCGAGAGCCCAGATCCTCAACAACACTAGCGCCGATTTCGGCGGTGGTGTGCATGCCCAGAATTCAGTGATCAGCCTCGACAGTTCAGCGATCGCATCCAATTCAGCGACGAAGTCCGGCGGCGGTATCAATGTGGAGAGTGGCCAAGTCACGCTCATCAGCTCGTCGATCACCACCAACACCGCTGGAGTGGATGGAGCCGGCATCGACAACTATCTCAGCCGAGTGGAACTCACCAACGTCACGATCTCGAGCAACACCGCCACATCCGACGGTGGCGGCATCGTGGCCTATTACGGCGGCCTTACGCGGCTGACGAATAGCACCGTCGTGAACAACGTCGCGAAGGTTGATGGAGCGGGGCTTTGGAACGCAGGCACTCTGGAAGTGTCGATTTCCATCGTCGCCTTGAACCAAATCATCACGACCGCAGGCGTCGTCTCGAAGAACGACATCACCGGCACCGCCACATCCAAGGGATACAACATCCTCGGCGTGAATGCTGGCACGACGGGGATGGTGAATGGCATCAACAGCGATCGAGTCGGCACGACATTGCTGCCCGTCGATCCGCTCTTGGGAGCACTGACCAACAATGGCGGCATTGGCCTGACTCACTTGCCGCTGTTTGGCAGCCCGGCCATCGATGGCGGAACCGGAGTCTCTGGTGTCTCGACCGATGCTCGTGGCAAGACGCGCACACGCGACGGCAACTTCGATGGCACGGCCACACCGGACATCGGAGCGTTGGAGTTTGTGGGTCTGCAAGTCAACTCGACCTCGGGTCAGTCGATCTCGACCAAGATCGTGCGACAAGGCGATTCGATCTATGTGAAGGATCAAAAGAATGCCGGGTCGAGTACTCAATTCGCTGTCGGAGAACTCGATCGTTTGCAGATCAACGGTGGCTCGTTGAACGACATCACCGTCATCGACTTCTCGGGCGGCAATCCATTGCCGGTCGGTGGTGTCGACATTCGAGGCAACGGACTGGGCGACAATGACTCGCTGCAACTCGTCGATGGTTCGGTGTTGTTGGCCAATCACGCCATCACGAATGCATCCGATGGCAGCATCACGATCGACGGCTCGACGTTGAATTACTCGGGCATTGAATCGCTGATCGACACGCTCGCTGTCAGCACTCGCCAATTCAACTTCAGTCGTTCCGATGACACGCTGGTGCTTACTGACTCTGGCACGACTTCGGATGGCTTGCTGCAACTCACTCGCAGCGGCAACTCGCAACTCAAGTTCTTTGCTCCGACCGGCTCGTTGCAGATCAACACCGGAGCTGGCAATGACTCGGTCGCCGTTCGAGAGATGGATACCACGGCTAATGTGCCAATCACGATCGATCTTGCCGAAGGCTCTGACACATTCGATGGCTCGTTGTACTCGGCGAAGTACTCGATCAGCGGCGGAGACGGCAACGACACACTGACGACGGGCAACGGAGCCGACACCATCAGCGGTGGTGCCGGGAATGACCTGATCAACGGCAACTCGGGAGCGGACTCACTCGATGGCGGCGCTGGCGATGACAACCTCAGCGGCCAAGCTGGTGACGATTCGCTGACCGGAGGGCTCGGCAACGACACGCTCAATGGAGGTGGAGGAACTGACACACTCGTGGAAGCTGTTGCAGCAACCATCGTCGTTACGGCCACCAGCGCGACGGGGTTGGGCACCGACGTTCTGACGTTGATCGAAGCTGCCAACCTGAGTGGCGATGCCAACGCTCAGACCATCACTACAACTTCGTTTACTGGTCCAGTCACGATCAATGGCGGCGCTGGTAACGACACGATTCGCACGGGCTCAGGAGCGGACTCGATTCTGGGTGGCTCGGGCAACGACGACATCGACTCGGGTGCCGGTAACGACACGCTGATGGGCGAGAACGGCAACGACAAACTCTTCAGCGGCATTGGTAATGATTCGATCGAAGGTGGCACGGGTGCTGACAACATTTTTGCCAGCGATGGCAACGATGTCGTACTGGGCGGCGACGGCAACGACAGCATTCGAGGTGGCATTGGTAACGATACCCTGAAGGGCGTAGCGGGCGACGACACACTGAAAGGTGAAGCCGGCGACGACAGCCTGGATGGCGGCGACGGCAACGATGGACTCGCCGGTGGAGACGGCAACGACTTCCTCGCAGGTGGAGCCGGTGCCGATCAGATGCTGGGGCAAGCCGGTAACGACACGCTGCAAGGCGGCGAAGGCAACGACAGCATCCAAGGTGGAGCTGGAGCAGATATCGTCAATGGCCAAGGCGGCACCGACAAAGTGGCTGGCGGTTCGGGTCGTCAAAGCGCCGCGGATACAGGCGACCGAGTCACTGGACTAGCCAACGAAATCGACGAGTTCTTCACTCTCGCGCCCAATTGGCTGAATTCCTAACTAGGGTTGCAGGTAGCGGCTGGCACTATCTGGATTAACTGAAGAGATGATGAAGTGTGGCAATCGAGTTGCCCCATGATTGCGTATGCAAAAGAGTTTCGAGGGGATGATTTAACTGTGTGCGGCTCGAATCGGCGAACCTCGGAAGTCGAAATGGCAGTTGGAGGCAAAGCGGCATCGGCTCGCAAGATCAACCAGGATCGTCGCGAGCTGAGCAGGTTGCTCCGTCGAACACGCGACGACGACGCGGACCGAATACCTGGAGCGATGGTCGGTCAAGAAACAGCATCGCTCGCACCGACAGCTATCTCCGAGAACTCCAGGTACAACTTCGCGAAGAGCGTGGTGTCAGCGTCTCGTTTTGGACACTTTGTCGGGCCTGTCGCGACCTGAAACTAACTCGAAAAAAGGACGCTGATTGCCGCTGAGCGAGATCGCGAAGATGTTCAACGTTTGCCATCCAAGTGGCGTCAAACACAACCAAAGTCGTGTTTATCGCCAAAACAAACATGACACCTACCTGTGGTCGTGCTGTTGCGGCGACGTGTGTAGAAGAAAACTTACCTGCTAATCGTTGGCAAACGACAAAGTTCATTGGGGCCTTGCGAGCCATCGGATTCGTCGCACCACTCAACGCGGCTAGACCCACTCATTGAAATGCTGTTCTTGGCGAGCATTGAACCATTTCTATGTCCCCCGTTCTCGGCAGGAGACATCGTGGAGATGGATATTCTTTCGCCCCAAAAACTCCTGGAGTTCGTTCCGCGATCGAAGCGCCAGGCTCGCCATGTCGATAGTTACCGACTATTCGCCGGATCTGAATCCCAGCGAATCAGCCTATGCAAAACTCAAAAAGCTAGTTCGTGATGGAACTGCTCCTACCGTTGCCAAGCTGTGGTAACTGTGCGCCAAGTTCCTCAATGAGTTTACGGAAACGGAAGGTCATAACTAACGGAAACTTTGCGAACGCCGCCAGTCTTAGAACTCAACCGCGATAGAAGTCGCTACCGTTGCTGGCAACACAGCAGGCTATGGCCTCTCCGCAGTGAGGTTGCTCGGAGACACGCAGTACAAGTGGCTGCTCGAGCGAAGGAAGATCTCTCCGTTACTGATGGCCGGAGACGCATTAAAGACTTCGCCGTCATCTCCGAGGTGATTGGTCGCCAGCAACTCAAATTGGTCTCCCAGCTTGGCGACGTGAGTGTCTCCGTTGCGCATGACGTAATACAGCTTGCCATCGGCAGCGACTGGGGATGAGTAGTCCTGCCCGCCGCCTCCTCCGCGACCACCACCGAATCCACCCGGTCCGCGCCCTCCCGGTCCTCCGGCACCGAATCTTGGACGGGATTCTTCTTCATCTCTGATCGGCTCACCCGCATTTGAAAGCCTTCCCCGGAAGATTCGTTTGCCTGTTTGAGGATCGAGGCACGTCAGCACCTTGTCATTCACCAAATACAGTCTGCCATCGACAATCAGTGGCGAACCGATGCCTGACTTGTCTTGGCTCGTCCACGCGGTATGCGTCGCCGTGATCTCTTTGTCGCCTCCGACTTTGACTGCAACCGAACCGCTTTCGCGATCGCCCAGCGCAAAGATGAGCTTGCCATCTGTCGCCACGCTGGAGCAAAACGAACGAGTCCTCACGGCTTCACAGAACCATCGAAGCTTGCCGGTCTCGGGATTAAATCCCCAGATTTCATTTGGCACGCCGACCACGATGTCGGTTCTGTTCGAGTCAACCGGCACCAAAATCGGTGTCCCCCAAGTTCCGGCAAAGCCCGAACCGTCCGCCGTCCAGACCTTTGTTCCGGTCTCTCGATCAAGTCCCACGAGCGACTCGCTCTCGGCGAACGCAGGAACGATCACCAGATTCTTCCACAAAATCGGACTCGATGAGGTCCCCCAACCCATATCTCCCGATCCGGTTCCCAACCGCGTTTGCCAGAGTTGTTTGCCATCGAGATCGAACGCCAACGCCCCTGACTTCCCAAAGAAAACATAAACGCGCTGACCGTCTGAAACTGGTGTGTGAGTGGCATATCCATGTTCGGTGAACATGCCATTATAAGGGTCTTCCGGAAGGACAGCGGGAACAGACTTGTCCCAGACGCTCTTTCCAATCTGCCGATCAATACAAATGAGATGCCGCTGGAGATTCTTCTGCTCACCGACAGCGCGTCGATCGACGCCATACCCTGACCAACAGGTAACAAAAATCTTGTTTCCGACCACGATCGGCGACGATGATCCCGGCCCCGGCAATACGATCTTCCATTTTAGGCTCTGATTCGCCGACCACTTAACAGGAGTCGCCGCCCCGTCGGAACTGATCCCATTTCCGTTCGGCCCGCGAAACTGAGGCCAGTCGCTGGCAATCGCAGTGCTCGCGATCAAGAGAAGCGAGATAACAATTCTTAATCGGAATGAGCAAGATCTACGCGGCGACGGGAATAGCAATCGTTGCATGGGCCATCCTTCAAAGAGTGTTTGTTGGAGATCCGGAATGATGTCAACAAAAACGTGTTCCAGCAAATTTCACGTCGGGAGCCATTCCCAATCCATATGCGAGTCTGGCACCGCATATTGAATCAACGAGCATCGCGAAAACGCCCGAACGGATCGCCATTGATTCTTCCATGTGGCAAAGGTCCAACTTCACGGCCTCGATCAGATCCAATGATCTTCGGGAAGGAGATCATCCATACTCAACCGGGAACGGAACGACCATCAGCCTGCTCCAACGACAAGCTGACTGACTGAGAATTGAGACGCTCTCAGCTCAGACTACTTACAGAACAAAGCACTACCACTCATAAAACAGCCGAATAATCGGCTGCAATAAATGCAATTAACAACACAACAGCCAGCAACAGTTACACAAACGTCTTCGAAACATCAATAATTACAATTAGCCCAGAACTCAGCCTATTGCTGAAAGCTACATTGCCAAAGATGCGCAGGTATCGCAGCAGAATCCAAGATTCGACCAACCGTCATGGCATCGTTTTCTTATTCTTCTTCTTCTTCTCCGGCGTGGCTTCAGCGGCCTTGGCACGCGGGGATGGGTAATGATCGAAGACATCGCCTTGGCCGAGCACGCGCGGATCTTGCTGCTGCTTGAGTTCGCTCATGAGCTTCTCTCGCAAGGCGACGACGTTGGAGGCGAAGTCGGGATTGCTCGCGAGGTTGGTCAGGCAGTCGGGATCGTGGGAGAGGTCGAACAACTGCTCGGTCGGACGCTTTCCGAACGCGTGCAGCCAGAAGGGATCTTTCTCGCCGCTGTCGATCGCGAGCGTTTTGCTCGGACTCGCGTCGGTGTCTTTCAAACCGAGTTCCGGGTTGCCACACGGCCAGCGGTCGCTCGCGAAGTTGTGGATGTAAAACAAATTACCGCTGCGAATCGCTCGGACGGGATAGCCCAGGCCGGACGGAGATCCGGGCCGGGCCAGCACATCATTGCGTTCACGACCAACGATGACTGTGGTGCGATCACCCGTCGGTGCGTTGCGCAATAAATCGGTGAAGCTGCGACCGGTGATGGGTGACATGCCCTGCGCTTTGCCATCGAAACCGAACAGTTCGAGGAACGTCGGCGCGAGGTCGATGAAGCTGATGAACTCGGAGACGCGGCGGCCGGGAGTCACGATGCCTGCAGGCCACGACGCGACGAACGGAATGTGATGAGCGTCGTCGTAGGTGTGCCCCTTCACACGCGGAAAAGGCATGCCGTGATCTGAGGTGACAATGACCAATGTGTTCTTGGCCTCGCCACTGGCCTCAAGGGCCGCGACCAACGAGCCAACCTGAGCATCATAGGCTTCCACTTCGATCGCATAGTCGAGCATGTCGCGGCGAATGAGATCGTTGTCAGGCCAATATCCGGGCACGCGGTCGATGTCGGATGTCTTCTTGCCAGCCGCGATGCCGGAATCTCGTTCGTAAGCGCGGTGAGGATTGTGGCTGCCGAACCAATAGAAGAACGGAGTGCCCGGCTTGCAATTCTTCAGAAACGCGGTGAGCCCGGCACCGGGATCGTTCGCGTTCTTCCCGCCGCCATCGCCGAGGGCAAAGTTGCGCGAGCTACCGTCGGGCAACTTCGCTTCACCGGGGCCCCATGTTTTGCCGGCGCCGCCTGTTTGAAAGCCAGCCTTGCTGAGCGCCTCGCTAAAGGCCATGAACTTCGCTGGGAAATAAGGCTGATGATTCGCCGCATCCTCAAGTTGCCACGGATTACGACCCGTGAGAATCGCGGCCCTCGACGGCGCACACTTGGAGGTCGGCGTGTAGGCGTTGTCAAAGACCAAGCCTTGCTTCGCGAGCCGATCAATGTTGGGAGTCTTCACCCACTTGCAGCCGTACGCTTCGCCAAAATGACGGGACGCATCGTCCGCAATAATGAACAAGACGTTGGGCTTGGTTTTCGGCGTCGCTTCAGCGGCACCAATCGCGGCCAGCGGCGAAAGTAATAGGGCAATCAACAGCAAGCTCAAGTCAAATAGTCTCATCAACGCTCCCTTCGATTCGGTCGTGTTAACGCTATTGCATCATCTCTGGTAAGTCATTTCTAGCGAGGCTCCGCCTCAGACCTGTGGTCGCGTTAAGCTCCGCGAAAGAGCATCTTCAAACGCGTCATTGCGATGGCGAGATCTCTCGTGAAGGGACGGTCCCATCGCGAAACTCGGCGGCGTGCCCGACGGCGCTTGCTCTACAAGTTAGTTGCATATACAATAATCCGACCCGCAGCAAAAGGACGAGCATGGCTAAGCCGCTAACAGAAGCCAATTTTGACACGATAATCAATGAGTGCATTGCCGTACGCGTGAGGTTGTTGAATCGTGTCGTGACCAAAATTTTCGACGACTCGCTGCGGCCGCTGGGGGTCAAGGTGAGCCAGTTGAACATTCTGGTCGCGGCTTGGAAACTCGACGTAGCGAACCCGCAGCGGGTGTGCGAAATCCTGCATCTCGACCCTTCGACCTTGAGTCGCAATGTCGAGCGGATGCGGGTCAGCGGCTGGCTCGAAGTCGTGCCGGGGGACGACGCGCGCCAGCAGCCGTTTCGCATCACGACTCAGGGAAAAACGCTGTTGTCGAAGGCGGTACCTGCTTGGGAAAAAGCTCAGGCTCGTGCCGCGAAGCTGTTGGGAAAGGAAGTGATCGGGTCACTCAAGAAGACCGCGAAAGGACTGGGATTGCCGGGCTGATTTCTGACTCATGTTTGTTGTGTTAGGAAAACCAAAGGATGACGACACTACGAATCCCTCCTCCCGCTTGGTTAGCGATCGCGCTTGCCCTCATCATAGTGCTTCACCGCTACTTCCCGATCGCTTTGCTGGTACCCACTCCGTGGCATTACGCCGGGATCGGTATCGCCAGCCTTGGAGTCGTCATCGCGGTCTGGTCGGTGGCACTCTTCAGGCATGTCCGCACCACGATCATCCCGTTTCGAGAGTCCGCTGCTCTCATCACCGGGGGCCCGTACCGCTTCACGCGCAATCCCATGTACCTCAGCATGGCATTCATTCTCTTCAGTGCGGCCTTCTTCGTGGGATCGCTTTCGCCGTTCGTCGTTGTTCCGATCTTTATCCTTCTCATCCAGATGCTGTTCATCTCTCGCGAGGAAACAATGCTCGCGGAGAGGTTTCCCGCCGAATTCCCCAGCTATCGCCTGAAGGTCCGACGTTGGCTCTAGTTCACGAACTGGGGCCGCCTAACAAGGCGCTGCAGACCGGGGCCGCATGTTCGCTTTCCGGGACTCATAGCTCACTTGGCAGCCGTGGCTGCTGAGCTAGTGTGATCGAATACTTGCATATACAATCAATGGAGACGTGCCATGAAGCTCGAAGATCATCCGACCGTGCAACGAGTTCGCCTCAAGACTGCGCACTCCGTTCCGCCCAAGAAGGAATCGCTGGATGCCAAATGGCTGAAGCAACTGGTCCTCGACGCTGGTGCTGATGACGTGGGGTTTGTGGAGATCGGCAGACCCGCTTTGGACGACCAGCGCAAAGACATCCTTAGCGCGTTTCCTCAAACGAAGACGTTGATCAGCTTAGTCGTTCGCATGAATCGAGAAGCGATTCGGACGCCTGCCCGCTCGATTTCAAACCTCGAATTCCACCATAGCGGGGAAGAGGTCAATGAAATTGCCCGAAGCGTGGTTCAGACGCTGGAAGACCGAGGAATCCGAGCGATGAACCCATCGATGGGCTTCCCGATGGAGATGGGCAAGTTCCCCGGAAAGATATGGGTCGTCTCACACAAGCCGGTCGCGGTGGCAGCAGGACTCGGAATGATTGGGATTCATCGCAACGTGATCCATGAGAAGTTCGGCAACTTCATCTTACTTGGAACCATCTTGCTGGACGCGACGGTTTCAGAGTCCAGCCAGCCGATCAACTACAACCCGTGTCTGGAATGCAAACTGTGTGTCGCTGCGTGTCCTGTCGGAGCTATCTCGTCGGAAGGCGATTTCAATTTTTTGGCCTGCTACACGCACAACTACCGCGAGTTCATGGGCGGCTTCACCGATTGGGTTGAGCAGGTTGCAGACAGCAAGAACGCCACTGACTATCGCAGCCGAGTCAGCGATGCCGAATCCGCTTCGATGTGGCAAAGCCTGTCCTACGGCGCGAACTACAAAGCGGCGTACTGTTTGGCGGTCTGCCCAGCGGGCGAAAACGTGATTGGGTCGTTCCTCGCTGACCGGAAGACCTATCTCAATGACGTTGTGCGGCCCCTTCAAGATAAGGACGAGACCATTTACGTCACCAAGAATTCCGACGCCGAGGATCACGTCGCCAAACGGTTTCCCCATAAAACAATCAAGCACGTCGGCAATAGCCTTCGACCAAACACGATCGCAGTTTTCCTCGGAGGAATGCCAAACGTCTTTCAGCCAGGCAAGTCGGCAGGACTCAACGCCACCTTCCACTTCACTTTCACCGGCCATGAGCAACGGCAGGCAACAGTCGTGATTAAGGACCAGAAAATGCGCGTGGAGGAGGGGCATGTCGGCCAGTCCGATCTGCACGTCACCGCTGACTCGCAAACGTGGATTGGCTTTTTAAGGAACGAAAGAAACATTGTGTGGGCCATCCTGCGGCGGAAGATTCGGCTCGATGGACCGCTCAAACTACTGGTTGCATTTGGGAATTGTTTCCCCGGCGCTGCAACGTAGGTTTGAGTGCCACCACCATTTTATTTTCAAATCGCGTTTGAAATGCTGGAAAACTGCCGTGGGTTCAATGCGAATTGATCTTATTTCATCTTTTTCTTGTCGCCCTTTTCATACTTGGTGCCTTTGCCGAAGCCGGGGACGACTCGGTATTCGGTCGGTGGGCGTAGCGCTGGAAGTTCTTGCTCGCCGCGATGGACTTCGATCAGGCTGAAGATGTCGTCCTTGGTATCCGTGTTGACGAGTGCGATGTCAGAACCCTTGGTTCCCCCGTGGCGGAAGACGGCATCTTGCAACGTGACGGCTTCGTGGCGCCATTGCTTGTCGCCTTTGCCAGTGATAGTCAGTGCCGTCTTCATCGTCGGCGTGCCGGCGTCGTAATCGAGTTTCCAAGTGGAACCTGCCTGTCCGTCATACCAGACGACGGTGATCGACATGACCTTCGGCTTGGCGTCTTGAGAGAAGCCGTCATGCAGTTTGAAATACATGCCGTCCTTTTTCGACGAATGTTCGAAGGCGCGGGCAAACCTCGAATAGATCGGAGACGTCGGAGTAATAGGACCACCCACGCGCCACAACGGGACTGAGGTCGCATCGGCATCGATCTGATAGAGCAGCCGTGAGTAGTTATCCGGCCAGATTTCCCAGCCCACGTCGTTGAAGCCGATCTGGTCGCCGCGTTGGCCGACCTGCCCGAGCATCAGGGCCGGCTTGTCGTCGTTTGCCGCGCCATACTTGGCATAGGCGGCGCAGATTTTCTCCATCCGCTCGACGTTCTTATGAGAAGCCTTCCCAAACTTGGACTCTGGATAAGCCGTTGTATCAGCAGCATCCAAGCCCTTGTGCAACGCGCAGAACGCATCCGTGGCAGTGGCGGGATGAATCTGCCCCGCATACTTGTTGAAGAAATAAAATGAGTAATCGAAGCCTTGTTCTTTACTCACTTGGATAGCGACTTTGCTGACGTCCCAAACGCTCTGGCCTGAATTCAAAGCATTGATCGCGCCCCAGTAGAAATTGAGCGGGACATTGAGTTGATACAACGGCCTCGTCCAGGTTTGGTCCATCACTGACCGGCGAAACAGAGTCAGCCCTTTGGGATCGACGAGGTACGGTAGAAAATCGGTTATTGCGGAGCGTTCACCGCTCAGGTGGTGTCCGCGTGAGAGTGCTCCATTTTTGATACCGAAGCCTTCCTTGAGATGCGATGTGGCCCATTTCCACTCTTCCGTATGATCGTTCTTGCCGTCCTCGGATTCAGGCGCGACGCCATTGAGAAGCAAGCGGATATTAAGTCCAGATTCTCGACCAAATAGCTTCTCATACAGCGCGAATGTCTCGAGTCGGAATTGCCGCCACTCGTCACTATTGGGAGTCAATCGGTATTTGCGATCTACGGCGTCGCCTTTGTAAGGACACTCGTCTCCGGTGCATCCCGTTTTAACCTGAATAAACGCAATATGCTCTCGCTTGTTCTTGGGATAGCCACTGATGTGCTTCGCGACCTCGGTGAGGAATTCGTGATAAAACTTCTTGTATTTTGGCGAGAGGTAATACGGGTAGTGCGGGAACTTATCTGCGTGCCTCTTGTCGTCCGTTACCACCTTGGGGACACCTTTGTCATAGACCCACTCCGGCGTCATCGGACCGGCCTCAAACGAGAGATAAAGCGAGATATTATCCTTCCGAGCTCGATCAACCGCTCGATCCATCACTCGCCAGTCATAACTCCCGTGCTTTTTCTGGCTCATCGCAAAACCGTGGGGGTAACTGGTAAAGAGCGGACAGACTGGTTCAGCTGGGGTTGTGAGTTCTCAAGTCGCAACTTCAACGGAGTCCCAGAATGTCCGCT
>OMIV01000369.1 GCA_900299185.1 Planctomycetaceae bacterium | reverse complement strand
TCGGAGCAGGAGCCGGTGCTGCCGGAGCGGAAGCAAACTGTTGTTCGTAACTCGGAGCTGCCGGAGCTTCGACTGCTGGAGCAGCCGCCCACATCGGTTGCTCAGCCACGGGCTGAGGCGCGGGGATCGTTGGCTCGACGGCCGCGAACGGCTGCGGTGCAAATGCCGGAGCAGGCTCAGCAAAGGTCGGTGCCTGAGGAGCGGGCTCAGCCGGAGTCATCCAATTCGCTTCGACGGCGTCATCTCCGCCACCGAAATCGAACCCCGTCGATTCAGCAGGAACTTCCGCCGGAGCGAAGAAGGACGGAGTAGCCGGTCGTTCTGCAACGGGCTCGGGGACAATTGGCACCGGGGCCGGAGCCGGAGCGACGGGTGCAGGAGCCTCGGCCACAGGTTGATAAACCGGCTGCGGCACGAATGGCGGCGGAGCCGGTTGAGGCGGTGGTGCAAATTGTTGTTGAGAAGGCGGCGCGAACTGAGGTTGCGGAGCCGGGGGCTGCGGTTGTTGATAAGGCTGCGGCGCTGGTGGCGGCGCGAATTGAGGTGCCGGAGCAAACTGCTGCTGTGGAGGCGGAGCAAATTGTTGAGGAGCAGGTGCGTACTGAGGCTGTGGCGGCGCCGAGAATTGTGGCTGAGGCGGTGGCGCGAATGTCGGAGCTGGGGCAGGAGCTGGTGGAGTCGGTGCGGCCGGCGGCCCGCCGATTGTTAGGTGCGATCCACAGTGAGGACATGCCACGACAACTCCCGCCTGTTGCACCAACAAACGGCCCTGGCAATTGCCACAAGCGACTTCAAACATGAATGCGTTTCCTCAGAGGTCAATCTCGGTAGTCAACTTAGAAGCTGGAGCTCTCTGTTGTTTGTGTTGGTGAGCATCAATTAGAGGCCGGGTGCTGCCCATCGGCTGATCGATCTCAGGTTCCAACAGCAATGGCAGAGAGCCAAAGTTTGAGAGCGCGAACAGAACAATCAACGCGGCAACGGCTGTGCAAGCTGCCGCCAATCGATTCTGGCGGGCTGGGTAGAACCCGACAAGCAGACCGACTCGCCGCCATGAGACACCACACCCAACACGGGGACGGGTAATTCAAAAGCAGCCGTCGTCCAATGAGCTAACTCGGTCACGTTCGATTGTGCGGCCAGCGAACCGGCTTCGGCCTGAGCGTCATTCAGGACAACGCCCATAACCGGAAGCCCTCGGCGTTGAATGGACTCAATCGTCAACAAGGTGTGGTTGATCGTCCCCAATCCGAGCCTCGCCACCACCACCACCGGAAGAGCAATGCTCTCCGCGAAGTCCGCAATGGTGTGCTGCTCGGTCAACGGACAAAGCCACCCTCCGACACCTTCAACCACGACAAACTCCAGCTGTTCTCGCTGCCGTCGCAAGGCCGCCAAGATGACTTCATAGTCGATCGTCACGCCCTCATGGCGAGCAGCGACGGGCGGAGCCAATGGTACTCTCAGGCGATACGGGCAGATGTCATCCAATGTCGGCGAGTACGTTACGCTGCGTCGCAATGTCTCCAGATCCGGCCATTCGATGTCGCCATCAGCTCGCGTTTCGGCACCACTACATGCCGGTTTGAAAACACCAACTCGAGCTACGTTGGAAACTTCGCGAGCGATGATCGCAGACACGAAGGTCTTGCCGACGCCAGTATCGGTTCCGGTGACCAACAGACCGGGACAAAGCCATGAGGACGAATCTGCAATCATGAATGATCCAACCCAGAACTACTTAGAGCGGCGTCGAACTTCAACAACTTGGGTAATGAAGACATCCGTGGCCAAAACCGTATTAGACTTGGTTAAAGCGGGGTCTTCGGATCGTAAATCTGGTCTCCGAATCTGTCCTGCCAGCAGTCAGTTAGGAACGAGGCCGCAATAACTTACCGAAGTGGGTGGCACGCCCTGAGTACTCGAAGGGCGTGTGCTCCGTAGCTCGACCACGCCCTTCCCTTTGGTCAGAGCGTGCCACCCATCACCAATCAGAAATTAATTAAGACTCCGTTCCTTAGGCGGACTCGCGACAACTCACGTTGCGACATCTGCAAACTTCGACCTATTGTCCCCGCCCCTTCCCGGCCAGCTCTGGCCATGCAGCTTCCTCGTCTGATTCTCACCTCTCCTCACGATTCACCGCCGACGCTCTGTCGCGGCCTCGAATCGCCCTGCCTTCTTCCCCATCCAATTCCCATGTGGCGTCTAGGTATTGTCGACTTTGACTCGTCGCATTGCGTCGAGTTCACCCGGCGTTTCAATCACGCTGGGCTGGACCGCGACCAATACGTTGACGGCGCGCGCGTTGTTGCGGGCAGCTCGACCGAGTCATTGATGAGCCCCGAGCGAATCCCCGGCCATCTCGCCGAACTTCGCTCGATCGGCATCGACATGGTCGACCATCCCGAAGATCTGCTGGGGCGCATTGACGCTGTACTCATTCTTTCAATCTGCGGGTCGGCTCATCTCAGCCGAGTCCGCCCTTTCCTCGAAGCCGGCATTCCAGCCTTCGTCGATAAGCCGTTTGCCTGTTCGCTGCCGGACGCGCTCGAAATGGTGCGACTCGCCGAGCAACACAACGTGCTGCTGATGAGTTCATCGGGCATGCGTTTCGCCGATGAGGCGCTGCTGATTCAGCAACATCAACAAAGCTTCGGCCCAGTGCTGGGAGCAGTCACGTTCGGACCGGCCAAACGAGCGGACGGCAATCCCGGTTTGTTTCATTACGGCATCCACTCCGTCGAGCTGCTACTGCAATTGCTCGGTCCCGGCTGCGAGTCCGTCCGCACGACCTACAGCGATGGCGCGGAAGTCGTCACCGCTCAATGGACCGACGGCCGCATCGGAACCGTGCGAGGCAACCGGCATGGTTCAACAGCTTATGGCTACGTCGCGTTCTGCGAACGAGGCGTCATCCCGCAATTGGTCTCCACTCGAAACTCCTATCGCAACTTGCTGCGAGCCTTCGTGCAGTCACTCGATTCACGAACGCCAGCAGTCCCCCCTTCTTCCAGTCTCGAAGTCGTCCGCTTCATCTTGGCGTCACTCCGCAGCGAGCAAACTGCTGGCAGCGTTGTGCGTTTGGATGAAGTCGGTTGATCCCGCCCGCACTCCGACCATCTACGGAATCCTCCATGTTCCGATCGGCTCTTCTTGGCTTGCTCGCGCTGCTGACCGGTCTGCATTGGCCGGCGCCAGCGTCGGCTCAGCAATTTCGTGTTTATACGCAGGTCAAACGCATCACCGTCGACGAGCAAGACAATGAACATCGCGAACTCATGGCCCGCAGCGTGTCGTTGTTCTACGCAGGCAAGGTCTACGATTGGATTCCCGTGGTCGGCGAAGTGACCATCTTCGAGCCCGCTCAAGAACGATTCATTGTGATTGGCACTCGGCAAATGCTGGTCACCTTCGTGCCCTTCGACGAGATCATGCGACGGCTCGACCAAGCCCGCGATGAAACCAAGAGCTACGCCCTGCAACTCCGCGAACGCTCGCAACGAGAAGCCACACAGATCGCAGAACCGCTGCTGTTTCAGTTGTCGCCTCAGTTTCAAAAGCAGTTCGAACCAGCCACCAAACAGCTCGTGCTCAGCAGCCCGCGTTTCACGTACTCGGTCGAGTGTCAGTCTTCTGACATCCCCGAGTCCGCCGACGCTTACTTGAACTACGCCGACTGGGGAGCGCGACTCAATCACGTCTTGCATCCGCAGTCGCTGTATCCCGAGCCGCGTTTGCAGCTCAATCAAGCGTTGCGAGTTCATCACCAAATTCCGTCGAAGGTCCAACTGCGAGTCGCCTTTGACAAGCCGTTGCATCTGCTCGCCGAACATCGGTCCGACTGGGAGTTACTCAGCGACGATCGTCAGTCGATCAACCACTGGGAACTGCTGCTGAAGAATGAAAACCTGAAAGAAGTCAGCTTCCGAGAGTACCAACGAGCCGTGGTCCTTTCGGCGTCGAAGAAATGATCCTCGACGACCCCTGCTCTACTCTCACGAGGGCCTTGTCATGAACGCGTTGCGTCACCTCGCTGGCTATTGGATCTTATTGGCATTGCTGGCATGCAGTTCGATCGGGTGCATCACTCCGGGCTATTGGTATGGAGACAAGCTCCGCACGACGAACGACTATCCGATCCCGCCCGATGAAGATCAGTTTGAGCATGGCCGCCCCAATGTTGTGATCGACAGCGTGGGCTGGGTGGTTGGCATTCCGGGCAAGATCATGCTGTGGAATCGCAAGATCGATAACCACGACATCTCGCCCGAGACTGAGCAAGTCCTGCGCGACTACCTCGCCAAAAATCAGCTCGATGATGTGAAGGTGCGAGTCAACCAATACGACCCGCTCGGCGAATGGAACCGACTCTTCAAGACACGACAGGTCGGCGGCGGCTGGCGAGCCACACTCGGAACCCTCTCCATGTTGGGTTACACGTTTCTACCCGGACGCATCTTCGGCGGCGACAACTACAACCCCTTCACCAACACCATCAATCTGTACTCAGACCATCCGGCAGTCGCTCTGCATGAAGCCGGGCACTCCAAAGATTTTGCCGAGCACGAGTGGAAGGGTTCTTACGCCGCACTCTATCTGCTGCCGGGCGGTTCGCTCGCTATCGAAGGCAACGCCACCAGTGATGCTCTGAGCTATCTCGAAGCCGAAGAACTCTACGACCTGCAAGCCGAGGCTTATCGAGTCCTCTATCCGGCTTACGGCACTTACGTCGGCAGCACGATCAACACGCTCTACGCCGGGCCGTACTCAGGAGCTGTCGCACTCGGCAGCATCATCCCCGGTCACATCATCGGACGGATGAAAGCCCGCGACTCTGAAGCCAAGCAAGCTGCGGCCAATCGCGAAGCCGAGATCGCTCGACGAGAACAAGAGCAAATCCGCCAAAGCTTGGGTGATCATCATTGGAATCCACCGCCAGGGTATTCAGGCAACATCGCGCAGCGCATGGAACCGGACGATCAAGAGTCGTATCGCTGAGCCATTCTGCGGATGCTGTTCGCGGCACCGGTTCAATCGCTTCAGAGTCATCGATTCTTCTGATGGACTTGTTGTGACACTCAGCGGGCAATTGAAGAGGCACGGCCTCAGACCGAAGCGATGACGCTGCCGACAGACTTCGTGGAGCACGTTTCTGACGTGCTCGGTTCACGCGAATAGAGGCAGGTTGGAAACGCGCCCCACGTGAGTTCGAGAGTTCTCTCGAATTCGTCACGCCGCGCCCTTCGAGTACTCAGGGCGTGCCCCCAGCGCTCATCCCAAATCGGTGCATCGAGTCGTCGCGTCGGGGCTTCTCATCTCCCCGTCCCCCCGTCATCTCCTGCCCCATCGTCCGCGCTCTCATCTCGCGCTCCGACCGAGTGCTCGCAAAGTCGCGCCGAACGGTCCTCCGACCAGCCCTTGCCGGGGATACTCCGATCGATGCCGGGGAAAGCCCGGCACCAGAACGAGGAATTCGTCCGTAGTTCGGACTTCTTTGAATTTTGCTGCATTTTATGGGCTATTTGACGCGACACACTCCTTGCGATGGCCTCGTCGAGACTGCTAGAACGCCAGCCCCACCCACACGAGCAACCTTGTTCGCTCACTCTCTCAATGATCCCGCCAGCAACTTCGTACTCTTGGTGTTCTCACTGGTCAGCGACGTGGGATTCCGACCGATGCGATGCTCTACTTCGCCGTGAGCGTTGCCTGTCTTTAGCAGCGAAAGCTCATCCGCCATGAACCGTTTCGCCATGGTCTGTAGCGCCACCGCCGGTGCGGTGGCCCTCGTTGGAATCGGATTTCAACTCGGTCGAAGCGAGCCGACAGCCGTGTCGGCCAAGCCTGTCGCAGCTGCCGAAGCGGCGCCGCTCGCGACCGAAAACGTTGTGCAACTACCGCCGGACAAATTGAAAGCGGCTGCGTTTGAAACGCAGATCGTTCAACGTCGCCCCATCGCGAGCACGCGACTTGCTCCAGCTCGATTGCAGTACGACGATCGTCGACACATCGCACTCAAAGTACTGACCGATGGCGTTCTCACAAAGATGCTCGTCAAACCAGGCGATGACGTCGGAGTTGGCCAGCCTCTCGCGCAGATCAGTAGCCCTGAAGTCGGCACAGCTCGCGCCAACTTGCTGCAGCGCGAGTCCGAGCGTCAGTTGGCCGAAGAGAAATACGAATGGGCCAAAGAGTCGAGCGACAACATCAAGTCGCTGATCGCTGCCGTTCGCAAGCGGACTCCGTTTGATGAAGTCCAAAAGCAATTCGGCAAGTTGAACCTCGGAGAAGACCGCGAACGATTGCTGGCCGCGTATTCGAAGTTCTTGCTCAACGAGTCTCTGCTCGCGTCATTGCAAGGAGTCGGTGAATCAGGAGCGGTCGCGAGCAAGGTCGTAAAGGAACGCGAGGCGGATCGTCAGGCAGCTCAAGCCACGCTCGATGGTCTGTGTGAGATCGTCGCCTTCGAAGCTCGCATGAATTGCAAACAAACTGCCGCCACAGCCGAGGACGCTCAGCGTCGTTCTGAAATCAGTCGCCAGCACTTGCATGCCTTGATTGGCCAATCGGAAGCGCGACCCATGCTGACCGCTGGCGACACGTCTCCGAGTCTCGATGACGACGGCGACATCACCAACGACTTGTCCGAGATCTCGGTGATGACCGTGCGAGCTCCGTTTCCCGGCACGATTGAAGACCGTTCGTTCTCAGCCAACGAACGCGTCAAACAAGGCGATGAACTCTTCATCCTGGCCGACACGCAAACGCTGTGGGTGAAGGCCGACATTCGCGAACGAGATTGGCGAGCCATCTCGCTGCAACCCGGCCAGAAGCTCTCAGTTTCTATCCCCGCGTTACCCAACATGAAGTTCGATGCGACGTTGTTGTATGTCGGTCGCGAAGTCTCGACCGACACCAACGCAGTGCCACTTGTCGCCGTCGTCGACAACCCGAAGGGGCTATTGCGACCGGGGCTCTTCGCACACGTCGCGTTGCCTCTGACGGATGAACGCGAAGTCTTAGCTGTTCCCGCCGAATCAGTCGTCGAGCACGAGTCCCACAAATTCGTCTTCGTGATGGAAGGTGAAGATCGCTTTCAACGAGTCAATGTGGCCGTTGGAGAATCCACCGATGAATGGGTCGAGATCCGTAAGGGACTAAAAGGTGGTGAGAAGGTCGTCTCGCACGGCGCATTCTTATTGAAGTCCGAGCTGCTGCTCGAAGCCGAAGAGTGAGAGTTTCGAACGCGACTTTCCCAAAGCCCTCTCGACCAACTCGATGAGTCCTCACGTCATCGTTCCTGTCGGTCCCAGACCGAGAACGGCATGGCCACTCGCATGCTCGTTTACGGTTTGGCTCTCTGACTCCTCTCGGAGTTCATCCCGCCATGCTGACACACCTCATTCACTTCTCGTTGAAGAACCGGTTCATCGTTCTGATCCTCACCGGACTGATGGCCCTCGCCGGTTTGCATGCCGCTTGGACGTTGCCCATCGACGCCGTGCCCGACATGACCAACGTGCAAGTCACGGTCGTGACCGAAGCCGGATCGGCCTCGCCCGTGGAAGTCGAGCGATATGTCACGAACTCAGTCGAAGCGACGATGGCTGGCCTGCCGCGTGTGGAAGAGATCCGCAGCGTTTCCAAGTTCGGCATCTCGGTGGTGACAATTGTCTTCGAGGAAGGCGTCAACATTTACTGGGCTCGGCAGTTGGTCTCCGAACGTCTGCCTCAAATGGCCTCGCGTATTCCGCCCGGCTACGGCACGCCAGAGCTGGGGCCACTGACCACGGCGCTCGGAGAGATCCTGCAGTTCGAGGTTCGCGGCGAGGGCTACTCAATGATGCAGCTCCGCACGATGCTCGAATGGGACATCGCTCCTCGACTGCGACAAGTGCATGGAGTCACCGAGATCAACACGCATGGTGGCTCGTATCAGACCTTTGAAATTCGGCCCGATCCCGATCGGCTGGCGAGCTACAACATTTCGTTGGAGTCACTGTATCGACGACTGGAAGAAAACAACGCGACCGCGGGCGGCGGCTATGTCGTGCATCATCACGAGCAACGCTTCATCCAAGGCCAAGCCTTGCTGAAGGACGTGGATGACATCGCGTCGACCGTGTTGCGCCGCGAATCCGACGGCACTCCGATCTTGCTGCGAGATGTCGCGGAAGTCGTAATCGCTCCGATGACGAGACAAGGCGCGGTCACGCGCGATGGTCGCGGAGAAGCCGTCACCGGACTGGTCATGATGCTGATTGGCCAGAACTCGCGCATCGTCGTCGAAGCGGCCAAGACTCGACTGACCGAGATCCAATCCACTCTGCCTCCCGGCGTCACCATTGAAGTGACGTATGACCGAGCGGCACTCATCAACCGCACGCTGAAGACCGTCATCAACAATCTGTGGGAAGGCGGCTTCTTGGTGATCGTCGTGCTGCTGATCATGCTCGGCAGCGTTAAAGCTGGCATCGTGGTGGCGCTTGCCATTCCGCTCTCGATGCTCTTCGCCGCCAACCTCATGCAATTCACCGGCATCACAGCCAGCTTGATGAGCCTCGGGGCGATCGACTTCGGGCTCATCGTCGATAGTTCCGTCATCATGATCGAGAACTGCATTCGGCGACTCTCGCATGACAATCATGGCCAAGAGCATTCTGACGTCATTCGCGAAGCAGCGATCGAAGTTCGCGAGCCAACCATGTTCGGCGAGCTCATCATCTCGGTGGTGTATTTACCGATACTCGCGCTGCAAGGCACAGAAGGCAAACTCTTCAAGCCGATGGCGTTGACGGTGCTGTTCGCGCTGGCCGGTTCGCTGGTCTTGTCGCTCACCTTCATGCCCGCGATGGCCTCGCTGTGCCTGCCCAAGAAGATGTCCGAGCACGAAGTCTTTCTGCTGCGTTGGATCAAGAAGCTCTACACGCCCATCGTCGCGCGAACGATTAAGCACCCGGTGCTCACGATGGGCTTGGCCCTCGGAGTTTTCATCGCCAGCGTCCCAGTTGGCCTGCATCTGGGCGGTGAATTCATGCCGCGATTGGAAGAAGGCGACCTGTTGGTCGAAGCCGTTCGACTCCCCAGTGCAACGCTGGAAGGCTCGATCGAAATGAGCACTCAGATCGAGCAACTGCTGACGAAGTTTCCCGAAGTGCGGACCGTCTTCTGCAAGACGGGTCGTCCCGAAATCGCCAACGATGTCATGGGAGTGCATCAAACCGACGTGTGGGTGCTGCTGAAGCCGCATCACGAATGGCCCGCCAAGAAGTCGCGAGATCAGCTCATTCAAGAGATGTCCGAGAAGCTCAACAGCAACGTCCCCGGCGTTGTATTTGGTTTCACTCAGCCCATCGAGATGCGTGTGGACGAACTGGTGGCCGGCGTGAAAGCCGACATCGCCGTGCTGCTGTATGGCGACGATCTCGAAGTCTTGAATCGCAAAGCCAAAGACATCGAAGCTTTGATGAAGACGATCCCCGGAACAGTCGACGTCAAAGCCGACTATCAGGCCAACTTGTCGACATTGAGGATCGAACCGCGTCGCGAAGCACTCGCTCGCTATGGCATGGACGCGGCCCAAGTCTTGAACTTGGTGACGTCGATGGGAGGTCGCGAAGTCGGGCAAGTACTTCAAGGCCGGGCTCGCTTCCCCATCATCGTGAGGCTGCCGGAAGTTTGGCGACGAGATATCTCGCGACTGGAACAACTGCCGGTCTTCACCGAGACCGGTCATTCGGTGCCGCTCAACGAATTGGCCGACCTGCACCTCGAAGAGACTCCGCCCAGCGTCGAGCACGAGTCCAATCGCCGCCGCACCTTCGTGTCAGCCAACGTGCGCGGACGAGACGTTGAGTCCGTCGTGCATGACGCTCAGGAACTCATCAAACAGCGAGCAGGCATGCCGCCCGGCTACGAAGTCCAATGGGGCGGTGACTTCGAGAATCTCCAATCCGCGAAGCAACGTTTGGTGCTGATCACTCCGCTTGTCTTGCTGCTGATCTTCTTACTGCTGCACACGTCGCTAAAGTCTGTGAAGCTCGCACTGTTGATCTTCATGGCCGTGCCGATGGCCGCATCGGGTGGCATCTTCGCACTTGCCATTCGAGACATGCCCTTCAGCATCTCAGCCGGTGTCGGATTTATTGCACTCTTCGGAGTGGCGGTGCTTAACGGCTTGGGGTGGGTCAGCGCGGCCGAGCCAATGCGCAAGTCCGGGCAGAATCCTCACGCTCATGTCGACGGCAGCAGCTCAGAATCTGGCGCGACCAGCCATGCAGCGCATCACGAAGAGGCAGGAGCAAGTGGCACAAAGCTGACACTCGCCGATGTCAGCTTCGAAACCGCTCAGGTCCGACTTCGCCCCGTCCTGATGACGGCGATGGTCGCCAGCCTCGGCTTCTTGCCCATGGCCATGTCGACCAGTGACGGAGCCGAGATGCAGCGCCCGCTTGCCTCAGTCGTGATTGGCGGATTGATTACATCGACCCTGCTCACGTCGTTGGTCGTCCCCGCGATCTACCGTTGGTTCGTCCCCCAAGAAGAAACCAGCACCGGCGCGATCAGCTAATTCATCGGCGACGAATAACTCCTGCCTATTTTCTGTTCGTCGTCTTCTCCGTTCCCTCTGTTTCCTTCTGTTCCAATCTTCTTCAGCAAGACGTGGAACAGGAGAGAACGGAGGAAACAGAGATCAAACAACAGAGTCGGAAGCGATGATCGTCGCTGTTCCTGGCAAGTGCAGTTCATAGAACTGCCGCAGCTCGTTGTTGAAGAGTCGTAACTGACGGTCATCGTCGTTCCAAATCTTCCCTTCAAACGTTCGCAATCTCTCGGTTCGTCAACTTCTTCGTTCCCTCTGTTTCCTTCTGTTCCAACCGTCTTCAGCAAGACATGAAACAGGAAAGATCTGTGGCAACAGCGGAAGGACCGTTTGCAGTCACCACTGGGAAGCCGCAGTAGCAGTCATTTGAGGCGGCATTTATCGTCCCGCTCCTGTGGTTTGGTCTCTTCCTTTTGCATGGATGGCTGTCGTTCGTATGTCTGCAGAGCTTCGTCGTCGAGTTATCGCCGCTGCCAAAACAATCGTGATCAAGGTCGGCACTAGCGTGTTGTCGCGCGAGAACGACACGCTCAACGTCGAGCGCATTCAGTCGCTCGTCGAGCAAGTGCATGCCATTCGTCAGAGCGGTCGCAAGGTCGTGATCGTGACCAGTGGTGCCGTCGGCGCCGGCATTGGTTTACTCGGCTTACCCGGTCGTCCGCGAGACTTGCCGCACCTGCAAGCAGCAGCGGCCACAGGCCAAGCTCACTTGATGCGGGTCTACAACGACCAACTCGAAACACACGGCTATCACGCCGCTCAACTGCTGCTGACCGCCAACGATTTCCGCACGCGCGAGCGATACCTCAACCTGCGTAACACGCTCAGCACGCTCTTCGAATATCCCGTCATCCCTATCATTAACGAGAACGACACAGTCAGCATCGAAGAGATCAAGTTCGGTGATAACGACCAACTGGCCTCGATGGTCAACAACCTGATGGATGACTCGCTGCTCATCATCTTGTCGGTCATCGACGGGCTCTTCACCGGCGACCCGTCATCACCAGATAGCCGCTTGCTGCAACTGGTTGAACGCTGGGACGACGAACTCTTCGGCCATGCGAGCGATTCCAAAAGCAAGCGCGGCACCGGAGGCATGCAAAGCAAGCTGCAATCAGTTCGCCGCGCAACCGAGGTCGGCGACAGCGTCATCATTGCCAATGGCTGCACCGAGAACATTTTGAGTCGCATCATGGCCGGCGAGGAACTCGGCACGTTGTTCCTCGCGCAAGACGAACCCGTCCCCGCGTGGAAACGCTGGATCGGCTACACGGTCGCGCCGAAAGCGCGATTGCATGTCGACCACGGCGCTCGCAAAGCCTTGGTCAAAGACGGTCGGTCGCTGTTGGCGATCGGTGTCACTCGACTCGAAGGCGAATTCGACGAAGGCGACGTTGTTGCCATCCACGATCCTGACGGCCTCGAAATCGGACGCGGTATTATTAACTACAACAGCAAAGAGACGCTGATGATCCGAGGCCGTCGCACCGAAGAAATCGCCGCGCTGCTCGGCACCGTCCCGTATGACGAAGTCGTCCATCGAGACAACCTGGCGGTCTTTGTTTGAGTGCCGCGTTTCCCGAGATTGCTGGTCTCAACTTGCATCGAGTTTCGAGCCAACCACAATCATCCCCATGTCAGCAAGCCGTCCAGTTGCCATCGTTACCTCAGCGAGGTGTCCATGAAAATCTTCATCAGCCACACCGAGTCCAACAGCGATTTGTCGCGTGGCATCGCTCAGGGACTCGCCGAGAGAGGGTTCGACGTTTGGTTTGACGAATGGCAGATTCACCCCGGAGACAATTGGGCGAAGAAGTTGGGAGTCGCCTTAGAGCGAGCTGATGTCATGGTCGCAGTCGTCCCCGAAAACGGCATCGAAGGCCGCTGGCAGACTGGGGAGATTCAGTACGCATTGACGACCCCTCGATTCAAAGGGCGCCTGATTCCCGTTGTCTCGCGACGCACGCCGTTGGTGCCATGGATGCTCTCCAGTCCTGATGTGGTTCGCCCGGCACGCTCACGTGAGGAAACAATTCGCCGCGTCGTTGCAGCGCTCGAAAAAACCGCTGCGGAACAAACATCATGAGCGGCGGAGAAAAGGTCCGACCGCGAGAGATATTCTTATCGCACGCCACCAAAGACGACTCGTTCGCGGTCTGGCTGAAAGACGAACTTCGCCAATGCGGCATCAGCGTCTGGTACAGCGAAAGTCACATTGAAGGTGCCAGCCAGTGGCACGACGAGATCGGCAAGGCACTGCAACGCTGCGATTGGTTTTTGGTTGTCCTCTCTCCTGATGCGATCCAATCCATCTGGGTCAAGCGAGAGTTGCTGTTTGCCCTCGAACAACCGCGACTCGTGGGAAGAATTGTTCCAGTGGTGCTTAGCCACGCGAACTTCGAACAACTCTCTTGGACCTTATCCGGCATGCAACACGTAGACTTTTCAGCCGCGAGGCTCGAAGGATTACGGCAGCTCATCCGCATTTGGGGAATGAAGGAGTAAGCCAGCATGTCTCGCATCAACGACACATCGACGTCAGCGTTGAATGACAACAACTCGGTATCGCGGCGCGATGTGCTGCGATCGATCGGCGGTGGGTTCGCGTCCTTGGGGCTGGCGGCTGCGGCCAGTGCGGACTCGGTTGCTCCACGTCGCGGCCCACACTTTGAACCTCGCATCAAGCGGGTGATTCATCTCTTTATGAACGGAGGCCCGTTTCAAGGGGACCTCTTCGACGCTAAGCCCAACATCAATCGATATGCCGGACAACGTCCTGCCGAAGTGCAGCATCGCACCGAGAACGTCACGGGGGGATTGTTGGTTGTTCCCTTCGGCTATTACCCGCGCGGCGATTGCGGTTTGGAAGTCAGCAACTTGCTGCCCGAGTTCGGTCAGCTCATCGATGACGTTTGCGTGCTGCGAGGTTGTTACACCGACAACCCCAATCACGGCCCAGCCCTGTTCCTGATGAATAACGGAACGATCACTCCAAACCGCCCCAGCATGGGTTCGTGGATGCTGTATGGGCTCGGCAGTGAGAACACCGAGTTACCCGGCTACGTCGTGCTGTGCCCCGGTCGCCCTGTGCGTTTCGCCGAGCTATGGACAAGTTCGTTTCTCCCTGGCGAATACCAAGGCAGCTACATCAACCACTCGGACCTGAATCCTCAGAAGATGATTCCGTTTCTGAGGCATCCCAACCGAGATGCCGCTGCACAACGCAAGCAACTCGACCTGCTCGCGCAGTTCGATCGAGAACATGCTGCGGCTCGCGGTAACGATCCAGCCTTAGAAGCGCGCATCAAGGCGATGGAAACAGCCTTCCGCATGCAGTTCGCGGCGACAGATGCATTCGACATCAATCTCGAACCACCGCAGATTCGCGAAGAGTACGGCAAGAGCCACTTCTCGAACGGTTGCTTGTTGGCTCGGCGGTTGGTCGAACGCGGAGTCCGCTTCGTCCAGGTTTACTACGGCAACGGGCAACCGTGGGACACGCACTCCAATCACAACGACGCCACCGCCAAGCTCTGCGCTGACATCGACCGACCAATGGCGGCTTTGCTTCGCGACTTGAAGCGTCGCGGCATGCTCGAAGACACGTTGGTGATCTGGGGAGGCGAGTTCGGTCGCACGCCCACGACCGAAGGCTCCAACGGTCGAGACCACAACCACTACGGCTTCACGATGTGGATGGCCGGCGGCGGAGTGAAAGGCGGCATGGCTTATGGAGCGACCGACGACTTCGGCTTCCGAGCCGTTCAAGGTCGCACTCACATCCACGACATACACGCCACCGTGCTGCATCTGATGGGCCTCGACCACGAACGCCTGACCTATCACTACGCCAGCCGCGACTACCGCCTAACCGACGTCGCCGGACGAGTGGTTAAAGAGATCCTGGCATAGCGAGTCGTCGCCACAGACTGCACAGCTACATGGCCTATTTCAATTCTCGGCAGGTTTAAGGAATCCACAGCAATGGTCGTTATCACCGACGAGTTACTGGCCGAGTCACAGATGACAGATGACGAAGTGAAGCTCGAAATAGCCTGTCGATTATTCGCAGCTGGGAAGTGGACATTTCCCGCCGCTTCGAGATGGGCAGGGCTTGATCGCCGTGACTTCGAACAAGCATTACTCGATCGCGATTTGCCGGTCATTCGATTGGAGGACGATTCGCTCGATCAAGACCTGAAGACGCTTTGCCATTTGCAGGACCGAGGAGTGATCTAAAGTCGAAATCGCACTCACATGAAGTCGAAGGGCCAGAATGCCGGTCATCGTTAGCGATACTTCTCCCGTTCGAGCACTCGCTCATCTTGGGTTGCTCACTCTGCTCGAGAAGTCGTCTGGAAAGGTGCTTGTTCCAAATTCGGTCGCGAAGGAATTGCTCAATCCACCAAGTCGATTTCAATCAATCGACATTTCGAATTACGACTTCTTCCAGGTTGTGGTCCCTCAGGACGAACCGTTTGTCACACAGCTAACTGCCCGACTTGATCGCGGCGAGGCAGAAGCCATCGCAGTCGCTGTCGAAATGCACGCAGTGACTCTTCTGATCGACGAAGTTGCAGGCCGCCAAGTCGCCATAGAGTTTGGATTAGCGCCTTTGGGCACCGTTGGTTTGCTGTTGAGAGCAAAGCAATGTCGGCTTTGCTCCAACATCGCACCACTATTGGATTCACTACGGTCCGATCTGCGGTTCCATCTGTCCGACTCACTCTAAGAACTCGGATTGCGATTGGCTGGCGAATAGAGACTGTTGGTTGCTATGAGGCTCCACGCCTCGCCGAAAATGGACCGACTTCAGTCTTTTAGAAATCTTGACCAACATCATGCCCAAGCAGTCTCGACAGTATTGGCTCTTTAAGTCTGAGCCTGATGTCTTTTCGATTGATGATTTCGAACGCGATCAACGCACTCATTGGGATGGAGTTCGCAACTATCAAGCTCGCAATTTCCTGCGCGACACCATGCAAGTGGGAGATCGTGTTCTCTTCTATCACAGTAATGCCGAGCCGATGGCTATCGTTGGCACGGCCACGATTGTGAAGCCCGGCTATCCCGACCATACAGCATTCGATCCGCAAGACCCGCACTACGATCCCAAGAGCAATCCCGATTCGCCGACTTGGTACATGGTCGATATCGAGTTCGTGCAGAAGTTCTCTGAGCCGCTGACGCGCGATCAACTTCGCAACGATGAAGTGGCTGCTGGGATGATGTTGCTCAAGAAGGGCTCGCGGCTGTCGGTTCAACCGGTGACAGAAGCGGAATGGAAAGCGGTCCATCGCTTGGCCGGAGTGAAGGACATCGCGTGACACGGTCGTCACTCGAATGACTCGCTCTGCTTGCGTCTGTAACTCTTCCTACGATCCAACTGGTGTGTCTTTTCGGCAAAGACTTCGAGGTGCCAAACTCAGTCGCGGAGCGACTGAGCTACGTAGGTGAGTCGCTCCGCGACTCACATCATCTGAGATCCAAGCCTTGAAGAGACACTAAGCCACCATTTTTCTCTTAACGATCACAGGCCACTGAGCCTGACGGTCCAAAGGAAACTCAGCATGTCGCTCGTTCGAGTCTCGCGTTTCGCGTTATCGCTTCTTGTCTTCGCCCTCATGACGTCTATCTCTGGCGCGTACTTTTGGGCTCGCGAATGGAAGAGCGGCATTCTGTGGCCCGAACCGCCGATCGTGACTCCCGGCGATGCCGCGACGGCACCATCCGACGCGATTGTCCTCTTCGATGGCAAAGACTTATCGGCCTGGAGCGGCGGAGATCAGTGGATCGTGGCGGATGGAATAGCCACCGTTGCCAAGACCTCGATCACTTCCAAGCAATCATTCGGCGACTGTCAGTTCCATCTCGAATTCGCGACGCCCGCCGAGGTCAAAGGATCGGGACAAGGACGAGGCAATAGCGGCATCCATTTCATGGGGCGTTACGAACTGCAGATCCTCGACTCATTCGGCAACACGACCTACTTCGATGGGCAATGTGGATCCTTCTACAAGACTCAACCGCCCAGCGTGAATGCTTGCCGCGGTCCCGGCGAGTGGCAGTCTTATGACGTCATCTTCACCGCTCCACGTTTCAAGGCCGACGGATCGTTGCACACACCGGCTTATGCCACGGTGCTGCAGAACGGAGTCCTGATCCACAACCATCTGGAGCTAAAAGGCACCACCGCTTACACCGAAGCTCCGAGCTACACCAAGCATCGCGACAAAGAGCCGATCAGCATTCAGAACCACGGCAACCCGGTTCGGTTTCGCAACATCTGGGTGCGAGAAAACATCGCTCCGCTCACCGGCCAGCAACTTGGTGGAGCGACCGAACCGCCTGCTTTGCCGGAGGATGTCAGGTAATCCAAGCGAGCACAGTTGGCTCGGACTCGAAATCACATCGAATTCTTCATGGAACTCATCTCACTCTAGGAACCTCGCAATGCACGCCGAGATCATCTCGATCGGCACCGAACTCACGAGTGGCGAGAAGCTCGACACCAACAGCCAGTGGCTCAGCATCGTACTCTCCCAACTGGGCATTCCAGTTCGCTTTCACACCACGATGGCTGACGACAAAGCCGCGATGCTCGAAGCATTTCGCATGGCGGTGAACCGCTCCGATCTGGTGCTCGTGACCGGAGGACTTGGCCCCACGTTGGATGACCTCACGCGCGAACTGATTGCCGAGCTAGTCGGTGTTGACCTCGTGTTGGACGAGCCATCGTTGGCTTACATCCGCGACCTCTTCGCCAAACGGGCTCGCGAGTTTCCCGAGCGAAATCGCATTCAGGCCATGTTCCCGCGCGGCAGCGAGCCGATTTTCAATCCCATCGGCACAGCCCCTGGCATTTGGATGGAGATCCCGCGACCTAGTCGCTCCGCTTGCTTACTGGCAGCGATGCCCGGTGTGCCCAGCGAAATGAAGAAGATGTATCGCGAACAGGTCGCATCGCGGCTGCCGCGCGGTAACAAGATCATTCAGCGAGTCTGCATTCACACCTTTGGCAAAGGTGAGTCCGCAGTCGAAGAATTGCTCGGAGACCTGACCGCTCGCAACCGCAATCCCGAGGTCGGCATCACAGCGTCATCGGCCACGATCACACTACGCATCGCAGCCAGCAGCAACTCTGCCGAAGAATGCGAACGCATGATCGCCGCCGACCGACAATTCATTCACGATCGACTCGGAGAGTTAGTCTTCGGTGAAGATGACGAAACACTCGAAGCGGCCACGCTGAAGCTCATGGAGCAGCAACATGTAACCGTTGCGACACTCGAAGGTGGAACAAGTGGCTTGCTTGCGCAGACTCTCGCCGTAGCAGCCGCCGGTCGATCGAACTTCAAAGCTGGAGCAGTCATTGCCGCCAGCAGCATGCTCCCACCAGACGTCCAAACTGCCGACTCGCAGAACTCGATTAGCTCTGAAACCGCCGCGCGCATGGCGAACTGGATTCGCACCCAGCATGGTTCCGACTTCGGTCTGGCCGTGACTCATTTCAGCGCAATCAAAAATGAGGGTGATATTTCGGTGTGCTTTATCGCCTTGGCGACGGCGAACGATGTCGAAGTCGTCGAACATCGCATTCTGAGTGACGTCAGCATCGCTCGACCTCGAGCGACCAAGGCCGCCATCAATCTGCTCAGACTGCGACTGATGAAGAATGCCTAAGGACGCGTCGCTCTGATTGCGATATCACCAATCCGAGCTGAATCACGGCGTGCAGACGACATCAGACGTCCAAGCTTCGCGCTGCCCAATGACGGCTGCATCACACAACGGAGCAGCCTTCCCAGCTCGCGCAATCAGCCGTTACAACGCCGCCCCTCACACAAACCTCAGCGTTTCAAAAGGACTGTAGAGCATGAATCCTTGGCATGATGTCGCCCCCGGCAGCGGTCTGCCGTCAGAGTTCATTTCCATCATAGAAATCCCGATGGGGTCCAGCGTGAAGTACGAGCTGGATAAAGAGACCGGACTCCTAAAGCTCGATCGCATCCTCTACTCAGCGGTTTATTACCCAGCGAATTACGGGTTCATTCCACAGACGCTGGCAGAAGACGACGACCCGCTAGACGTACTCGTGCTCTGCCAGGAACCGGTCCAACCTCGAACAATTGTGGCCGCTCGTGCGATCGGACTGATGTCGATGATCGATGGTGGCAAGCCAGACCATAAGATCTTGGCTGTGGCTGTGCATGACCCCGAATACAACAGCTTCCAAGACGCATCTGAGCTGCCAGCACACCGGCTTAATATGCTGCAGCGTTTCTTCCAGGACTATAAAACGCTGGAAGGCAAGTCAGTGGTTGTGGAAAACTTCTTACCGGCATCCGCAGCGCTGCCCGTAATCGAAGATTCGTTGCGTCGCTACGACATGGCTCGCCGCAAGGGCTTTGCTCCGACCAAGAAGTAACGGGAAAACTCAGACGCGTCTCACGCCGACAGCGAAACCTCGCCAGTGTGCTCGGACATCTGACCGAGCACACGACCAAGCGTCGCCCCTTCTGGTCAGCTCGACGTTCCCTTCTTCAATGACTCGCAGCGATTGCTCCGGAGAACTCTTCGCACATGTCCGGCCCGCCGATTTTGGAGTTCTTCGTCGAGCACTTTTTTCGAGGCAAACGCGTCGACTCGTTCCTGGAACGACACCTGCGTAGCTACACCGAATTTCAAATCCACCGGCTGTTGCGAGCTGACTGCGTGTGGGTCAACGACTGTCAGGCCGACTGTAACACACGAGTGAAGACCAATGATTGCGTTCGAGTGCGGCTCATTAGCCCGCCGGATCGCTGTGCTGATGCTGATCCCATTCCGCTAGAGATTCTCTTTGAAGACGCCTGGCTGCTGGTGGTCAATAAACCGCCGGGGCAGATGGCTCATCCCGGCGGCCGCTTTCAGACGCAGACGCTGATGAATGCGATTCAATACCACTTAGACCAACAGACGAAGCAGCCCGGCTTGCTACGTCCCGGCATTGTGCATCGCATTGATCGACAAACCAGCGGCGTGATGGTCGTGCCCAAAGACCACATCTCTCATCGCGTGATGACCGCTCAGTTCGAGCACAAGCGAGTTTGCAAGAGCTATCGCGCGATCGTGCATGGACGAGTCGCCGACGACACCGGGCGCATCGACATGCCTATCGGCCTCATTCCCAACATCTATTCGAGCTTGATGTGTTCCAAGCCTTGCGCGCGAGATCCGCGTCCGGCCACGACGTCGTATCGAGTTCTCGAACGCTTCGCCGATTACACATTCGTCGAAGCACTACCACTTACCGGACGACATCACCAAATCCGCATTCACTTCTCGGAGATTGGCCATCCGCTACTCGCTGACGAGTTCTACGGACCATTCGGCGAGATCAAAGACGGCACACCACTTTTCACCCCCGAGCATCTCCCAGAGTTGCCGCCCGCCCGAGGCCAAGTCGACGACGAAAACGAACTCGAAGAACCCGCCGAGTCACCATTCTTCGATCCGGCGCTGCCTCTTCGTCGCCACGCCTTGCACGCTGCCTCGCTGAGCATCGCGCATCCCATTTCGGGCCTCGCGATGGGCTTCGAAGCCCCACTATCGCCGGACATGCAAGAGGCGCTTATCGCCCTGCGCGACAATCGCTGAAACCGCCGTTGTAATAAGAACCACAGCGACAGCTCTCGGTGTGCCCGTCGTAAGAATCTCAGCGTCCTCTGCTTCCCTGCGGTAAGGAATTATCTTCACCACGTAGAGAAGCGGAGAGCGCTGAGAAGCAGACCAACTTGAGTTACCCAGAAACGAGCGGCTTACTTGTCGATCTACCACTGAACCATCATGGCAGCAGCAATTGCTGCAGCTTCGCCACGAACGGTTGATGCTCCGTTCTAGCATTGGCATGCCATTCGGCGAGATGCGCTTCGAGCGGCTTCTTGTCATCTCGATCGGCCAACTTGATGGCCGTGATGGACTCCCAACCGGATGGCTCCGCTTCAAACAGCGGCAAAAACTGGAACGCGATAATCGTGTTCTTCTCGCGCTGCGTCGGCTTGTCACGCAGTCCCGACAGTTCTTCGCGGAACCAATCCTTAAAGCTTTTTCCTTCTGGCAATTGATGCTGAGGTTCCTTGCGCCGCCCCTCGACATACTCAGCCAACTTGGGAGCAAAGCTCTTCCAATTCGCATACGGCGGCGTTGTCTTCCAAGTCTCACTCATGGCTCGTAACGCAAACAACGACGCGGTCTCACTGAGGCATTCATCCAGCCAATGATTGGCATGAGACGTGTGATGCCATTTCTTCTGCTCATCGCGCGTGTGATCGATCAGTGCATGACAAAACTCATGAGCGAACTGGTACGAGTACTGAGCCCAAAACGTGTTCTCGGTATTGAGCCCAATCACGATGCGATCATTCTCGCGTTTGAAATGCGTGATCGGGAACTGCTTGTTGCGATAGATCGAAAACCCCTGGCCCAAGAACTTGGTCTGCGGGCAATGTTTCCAAATCTCATGAGCCACTGACTTCAATAGCGTCTTGATGTTCTCCACCAGCGCCGTGCCGAACTCATCCTTCACAACAAAGCTCAGTTCGCGGTCCTCCTCCGCAGCCCACAATCCCGACAACGGAACGAGTCCCGCAGCCACCGCCAATGCCCCGCCACGTAGCACCGCGCGGCGCGAACAAACATCCAAGGTAGAAGACAACGCTAATATCATGTTGCTCCCATTAAGACAGACAGCATCTCTACTCGTTCCCACGCGGAGCCTAGGAACGAGTGCGCGTGTGGCCCTCTGACTGCGTCGCGGCTCACGGCAGAGGCACCTGACTCTGGCTTTGCAGGTAGGCGATTAGGTCGCGGATTTGATCTTCGCTCAGGAGGCCCAAGAGGTTCTCGGGCATCATCGACAGCTTCGAGTCGCGCTGCTCTTCAATCTCGACTTTTTGGAGCGTTACGCGGTCGGTCGCGGTTTGGACCGTCAGCGTTTTCTCGCTTCGTTCGACGATGACTCCGTTGAGCACTCGACCGTCTTCGAGGGTGAAGACTGTCATGCGGAAGTTTTCTGACACCGTCGCGCTGGGGTCGATGATGTTCTCTAAGAGGTAATTCAAATTCACACGCTGAGCACCGGTCAGATCGGGGGCGATCTTCTTGCCTTCGCCGAACAGCGTGTGGCAGTTGGCGCAGCTCTTCGAGAACAGCAATCGGCCTTGAGATGCATTGCCTTTCGACAGCGTCTCGGGAGTCAGCTTGCCGCGCAGCGCGGCGATCAACGCGGTCTTCTCTTTCGATTGCTGTTCGAGTTCTGGCCACTGCTTGGCGACGTCGGTTTTGAGAGACTCGTCGCCGAGGTTTTGCAATTGCCGAAGTTGGAATGCCGAGACGTCGCCACGAGGTATTTTTTCTTCCTTCACGGCAGCGAGCAGTACGCGAGCAAAGCCGGGGCGAGAAACCAAGGTGCTAATCACTTCCTGTTTGCCGGGGAACGACAAGCTCTTGTAGCGAGCCACCAACAGCCCCGCTGTCTCCGAGTTATCGAAGGCCGCGAGCCCGCGCACGGCATCAACCACGAGCTCTCGATTGCCAGTTAAGTTTTGCAAGAGAGGCACCAAATTCGGGGCACGAGCCACGATGAGTGCCCGCACGGCTGCACGACGTTCGTCGGTCTGAGCGTTGTTGTCCTCTGCGATCTTGCGGAGTTCATCGAGGGCTCGGCCATCGCCAAACACGACGGACAGTTCGCGAGTCAGCGTTTGAATTTCGGCATTCGAGTTCTTCGCCAACGTCGCCGAGACCGCCGTCCAATTCTTGGGAGCCGGAGCCTTGCGCCAGCCCTTCAAACCGACCGACATGCCCTTGAGCACTTCGAGCTTCACGGCGTCACTAGTCTCCTTCGCGCCGAGCAATCCAACGAGCGAAGCCACTGGCTCGGGAGCGCGTTCGATGTTGCTCGCCAAGCGCCGCGCGATGAACTCGCGAATGAGCGGGATCTTCGTCTCGCTCGCGACCTTGATGGCCTCATCGGGCTGAGCGGGAACAGCGGCCTCGATGCCGTACCACAACATCAATGGAAAGACGCGATCATCCGCGAGCTCGCCGTGTGCTGCGAGTGCTTTCGCAATCGGCCAACGCTTCTCATGCGGCATTTTTTTCAGTGCGGACGCGAGGTAGGTTTGCACAAGCGGGCTGTTACCAATTCGACCTGTGAATTCCTTGATGAGGGTCTCTTCGGGAACCGCGCCGTCGGTAGCCAACTGGATAAGTCGCGATCGGAGGACTTCGTCTTCCTGCTTAAACGCCAGCATCAGCGTGTTCGCATCGAGCATTCCGACAGTGGCCTGTTTCCAAAACTCTCGAATGTCTTTGCCAGATCGCAACGCCTTATTCTGCAATTCCCAGTGGATCGCGTTCTTCTCTGCGGGATTGTCGATCAATCGCTCCGCCAGCAGTTGGCGAGCGTGCTGTTGCTCGCGCCAGGAACTAGGACTGCCTCCGGCAGGGACCAAGCCACCAATCGCAATCGTGCTGAGGTAATCAAAAGAATGTCTAGGGCCGTCCTTGAGTCGCGCCGACACCGTAGTGGCCCCGTTAGGACGAATACAAAAAATGCGTCCGGACGACCGATGCACGCCGTCGTTCTCGTGACACTCACCGACGTCCGACCAATCAGCGATAAACAATTCGCCGTTCATGCCTTCGAGTAACTCAACACCCCGGAAGTACGGGTCGCTCGTGGAAGCAAAGTCGGGAGCGTGCTTACCAACGAAGGTCGCTCCTTCACGCACGATGGTGTCGCGGTTGATGCGATGACCGTGCAGATTCACCGTCAGCACGGAACCTTGAAACTCCTTCGGCCAATGCTTGCTCTTGATAATCGCCATGCCCGAGTGCGCATGCCCGCCGCCGGCTTTATCCGTTGTGGGCGTGACTCCGAGCTTGCGGATGTCACTCCAGTTCTCGGCGGTGTCCCAGTGAAAATGGTCGGCGGTTTGTTCGATCGACTGATAGACGTTGGGGTTGAGATGCTCGCCATACATGCGACGGAAGTACGCGCCGGGGATCGCGTGCCACAAGTGGCCGATCACCGTGTTGATGAAGAACAGCTCGCCGTTCTCGTCCCAGTCCATGCCCCACGGATTCGTCGTGCCGTTGCACACGACCTCGAAGACATGCCGCGTCGGATGAAACCGCCAGATGCCGACATTCATCGGAGTCCGCTGGTCCGCTGTCGCTCCGGGACGACCGACATAACTGGTCGCCAGAATTCCATGCCGACCATACAGCCAACCATCCGGCCCCCATCGCAAGCCGTTGACGATGTTGTGTCGGATGGAAGAATCGTTCCAGCCATCGAGCATCACGACGGGCTCGCCATCGGGCACGTCGTCGCGGTTCTTGTCGGGAATGAAGAGCAACTTCGGCGCATCGAGCACCCACACACCGCCATAACCAATCTCCACGCTCGTGAGACGTCGCCCGTTCTCCCAGAAGACTTTTCGCTTATCGGCCTTGCCATCGCCGTCACTGTCTTCGAGCACGATGACGCGATCTTTGAGCTTGTCGTTCCAACCGAGGCTCGACTCGGAATAGGTGTAGTTTTCAGCAACCCACAGCCGGCCTCGTTCGTCGGTCGCAATGCCGATCGGATTGCGCACGTCGGGCTCGTGAGCGAACATCGTCGCCGTGAATCCGTCCGGCAGCTTGAGTGCTTTGAGCGACTCTTCGGGCGTCAAGAACTTGATCGGCGCCTTCTCGGTATCCGGACCGGGATCGAAGCCTTGCTTCGGATCGTCAGACCAAACGGGAGTGACCAGCAGCGCAAGAGCGAAAGTGAGCGCCGCATCTAACCGAGAGTGCCAAAAGCCGAACTGCCGCATTATCGAGACCTCGTTGGTGAAGGACATGAATGCCAAAAATCAAAGCGAGCGGGAGAATGACAAGCCACCGCGCCAAATCGAAGCGCACTCGTTCCCGACTTTGATTCTGAAGAGTTCACACTGGCGTTATTGAGTCAAACTCATTGGTTGCCAATACAGCGAGGGGCCGGTCGTCGCGTTAATTGAAGACCATTCTGCGGGCTGACGCCCGCAGCTACTTGCGGCTGTCGCTTCGCGACTTAAAAGCGCAACTTCAAAATCAACGTGTCAAGCCGCAACGCGACATCGACAACGAATTGTCGACGTGCCAGCCGCACATGCACAGAGCCGTTGGCGATGAGTCTGTCCGAGCACGCCGTGGGATAGGCTTCCAGCCTGTCAGAATTGTTGCAAACCGGAGTGCCGAGACGGACAGGCAAGATGCCGATACTACTTTTCAGACAGGCTCCTACCCCTCGTCTGCTGATCATTCTCAAGTTCCATCGGAGATCGCGGAGAGCTGCATTTCGAAGATTCTGCTTCTCGCCACGCTGAAGATGAACCACGATGCCAACGAGCCCCGCTCGCCATGAAGTATAGACTGACCAGCTTGCAAAACCCTTGATGCTCGGAGGCACCTCAAATGAAGCGATTCCATTCTTGTCTGCTCGCCCTTATCGGAGCGCTAAGCGTCGGCTGCGGACCGTCGACCAAAGTCACCACATCAGCAGACGGCTCAACGACGACCGTCACAACTCCAGACGGCAAAACGACCACCGTGAGAACTCAAGGCAATGAGTCTCAACTCACCATCACTGGAGCCGATGGCTCAACAGTTCAAGTTGCGAATGGCGATGAAGGACTCAAGGTACCCAGCAACTTTCCAAAAGACGTACCCGTCTATGCCGGTGCTGCAGTAACAACGACAGCCACCGTGCAGAACACGGTCACGTTAGTGCTGAAGTCTCCAGATGCCGTCGGCAAGGTGACTTCGTTCTACAAGGAACAACTCAAGACCAATGAGTGGACCGTCGAAGCCGCTGTTGAAACCCCAGACGGTAGCCTCCTCACCGGGCAGAAAGAGAATCGCGTGCTCTCGACATCCATCGCCAAAGAAGACACCGGCTCGCTGATCTCGATCACGATCGAAACAAAGAAAGAGCAATAAGCCTCGAACCATGCTCCTTGCGAACTCAGGATCAGTGGGTGAGTGCCGCGCACCTCGAATGGAGCATGAATGAAGGTCGTGTCAAAATTGTTATTTGTCTTTGTCTCTGTTCTCTCCGTTTTCTCCTGTTCAATGCCGGGCTGAAGACAGTTGGAACAGGAGCAAACAGAGGAAACGGAGTAAGTCCAGAGCAGAGTAGAATGGCTCTCGGCCTTCGGTGTTGATTCTTGTGAAACAGTCCTAATCAGCCGGAACGCTTGGCGTCGGTTTGATGCGTCAATCGTCGCTCGAACCGGGCTTCAGCGCGTTCCGGCACATTCACTGGCCGATGTGTGAGTTAGCCGCCAACGCACATGAGTGGCAGAGAGCCGACATGATCGAGCCTTCGTCTCCCACTCAACCCGCATCGGTTACAAAGCTGTTGGCAACACGCAGATGTCGACCTTCCATGTTCCTTGATCGAGGCCGATCACAATTCTCACATTCGACTTGCCGGTGTTGTCCGCTCCTCGAAAGAGGTACTCGGATCTTGGCTGTTCTTGAACCGTGACGGTTTGCGTCGACACGAAGTGCAATTCGCCGCGCAACGCTTCGGTCTTCTTCACCGCAGCGACAAACGATTCGCGACCTTGAGCCGATTTGAATTCGGCAGTGGTGACGTCCCAAGCTTGCTCTGGATGTCCTTCCTGAATGAGCTTCAGGAACGAGTCCGCAACTTGTCTCCCGGCGTCTTCCGAAGGTTGAGTCCCCGGTTTCAACCAGAGAGCAGCAACTCCCAGCACTCCTGCAATGAGGACTACGACCAGCACGATCAATCGTGCCTTCGAGTTCGAGACAGACATGTAATAACTCCTGACAAGCGAGAGGTATCTCGCGGAGACTGATGGATGAGAGGACGAGAAGCTGCAGTAGCACTTCGATGGAAACTCATTGGAGTTATTCCAACTGCGCGTTCTCACTACCTGCTCGCGTACCAGCGGCGCGCCATACCGCAAGATCGACGTTGTCGCTAATGCCGCGAACGGAGCCGTCCATCATCAAGGCATTCACGAGACCAACGTGAAAGCTGCGAGCAGTGATCGCGGCATAGGTGGGTGCAGTGGTGGATTCACCGTCGCGCATCGACGTGAGATCAACGTCATAGGTAATGCCGCTGACCGAGTACGGCACGCGCGTGTTTGGAGGAAACGTCGTCGTGAAGCCGCTCTCGTGAACGTCGCCTTCAATCCATTCCGTGTGGCCATTCGAATCAAAGGTGCCACCAAAGTATGTCGTCAGCCCCGAGGGGTCCGCAGGCGCGGCGACTCCGAGCGTGCTGGGCTTATTCGAGTCCCACAGATTGGGCTGATACGCCTTCACTTCTGAAGCTGCCATCGTGTTACTCATGCCGTCAGTCATGTCGCGCGGCAAGAAGCATTGATTGGGAGCAAACGCGCCGTCGCCAAACGCTCCAGACACCGGGTCGTAGATAAACCAAGTGCCTTCGTTGAAGGCGCAGTTCAAAGGGTAATGAGTCAACGTCGGAGTCAGCCGAGCGCGATCATTGACTTCACTCGGGCACATGTAGATCGCCACGCGCTGCTTGCAAGCTTGGGGACTGCCGACGAACTCGGAACTTACATTCCAGTCAATGAGACTGCCGAGATTCTCACCGTCGATGTAGGGCAACAATCGAGCTTGGCCGGAATACGGTTCGTAAGTCCGTCCCGCAGGCAAACAAGAAATAGGAGGAAAGCGACCGATCGCCTCTTGATAGTTTTGCAGAGCGAGCCCGACCTGCTTCAAGTTGTTACGACATTGAGCGCGTCGAGCCGCTTCACGAGCTTGCTGCACGGCAGGCAGTAGCAATGCGATGAGCACCGCCAGAATCGCGATCACCACCAACAACTCAATGAGCGTGAATCCGCGACGTCGAAGACGAGACATACCAGACTCCTTTCGAGTAAAGCCACGTCATCCAGTTGCAGCCATGAGCCTGTGAGAACGCTTACTCGCCATTGCCTTCGCGAGTGCCAACCGAATGACGTTCGCAGCATCAATCGTTCCAATCATCACAGCCAGGCTGATGCGGGCTGTATGAGAAAAGTCTCATCAAACCATCGGCGACACACGCTGACGGCACGGCCCTGATAACCTGTGGCCGTTAAGCTCAGCCTGCGCTGCAGTGCGATCGCGCGGCAGACTCTCTCACATTACGGACAAACATGTCGCTCGTTCTGGTCATCGAAGATCAACCCAAGCTCGTTGCGGCTTTGCGACAGGGACTCGAAGATGCCGGACACCGAGTGCTGACGGCAGCGACAGCTCCGCAGGGATTCGACCTAGCTCGAACTCAACCCGTTGATGTCATCATCCTGGATCGCATGCTGCCCGGCGGAGATGGTGCCAATTGGCTCCGCGAACATCGCCAAGCTGGCTTTCGACAGCCAGTGCTGATGTTGACGGCTCGCGATCACATTCAAGATCGAATCGAGGGATTGGATGCTGGCGCAGATGACTATCTCATCAAGCCGTTTGATTTTGGTGAGCTGTTGGCGCGACTGCGTGCCTTACTCCGGCGGCCTGTGGATACTGCGGACACCATCTTGCGTGCTCATGATTTGGAGTTGCATCGACTCGAACGCAAAGCCACTCGAGCTGGCAGCGTGATTGAACTCAGTCGTCGCGAATTTGAGCTGCTGGAGTACTTGATGCTGCGAGTCAACGAAACGATCACTCGCGAGCAACTGGCGCGCGAGCTGTGGCAAGAACCGCTCATGCTGACGAACGTCATTGACGTGACCGTGATGCAATTACGTCGCAAGGTTGAGCGGCTGGGCGTGAAGCCGTTGATTCACACCGTGCGTGGTGTCGGCTACGAACTTCGAGAGGACCGCTGATGCTCACCATTCGTTGGCGTCTGGCACTGACCTATGGCTGCGCCATGGCCGTATTCCTGATCGTGTTTGGGGCGTTGGTCTATGCGTTGATCAGCCAGAGTTTGATCGCCCGAATCGACTTCGAGCTGGAAGAAGAATTAACCGAACTCCGCATCGAGGTGCAGCAAGCGTTTGTTGGCGAGCCGCGACTGGAACTCTTGCGTGAGCACTTTTCAGAGCATGCGTTGTATGAATTTGAAATCAGCGACCTTGCTGGAGAGAGCTTGTTTCGCAGCACGCGACTGGCGGATCGTCGCTTAAGAAACGGCATCACGGCAGACGCCGTGCAGCATCGAGTCATCGCCCAGCTACACCTCTCAGGATTGGGGGAATATCGAGTACTCACGGAACCGATGCAGGTGAGTTCGTCCTCGCTGCTGGTGCAAATCGCGATTCCCCTGCGATCCGCGCGCGACGTGCAACGCCACCTCTTACAAACCTTCGGAGTCGCGGGTCCGGTCGTGCTCGTGCTCGCGATGACCAGCGGTTATCTCATGGCTCGTCGAGCACTCGCCCCCATTCGCCAGATGACTCGCACGGCTGCACTCATCTCGTCGCGCGACCTACATCAGCGACTCGAAGTAAGTCCGGTTGAAGATGAACTCAGCGAGCTGGGCCGCACCTTGAATGCCATGATCGAGCGTCTCGAAAAGTCATTCAACAACATGCGTCGTTTCACGGCGGACGCCGGTCATGAATTGCGTACTCCCTTAACCGTCATTCGGACGCAACTGGATGTCGCTTTGCGAGGCGATCGTTCGGTCGAGGACTTGCGGCAAGTCCTCATGAGCGTGCTTGCCGACAGCGAACAGCTCAGCCATCTGGTGTCGAACTTGCTGCAATTGGCTCGCGCCGATCAGCAGCGATTGGCAACGAACACAGAGCCGACGGACTTCAGCGCACTACTCGAAGACCTTTGGCAGCCATTCGACCGACGAGCGAATCACAAAGAGCTAACGATCAAACGTCATGTCGGAATTCCGACATTAATCTCAATCGACCGCAGCCTGTTGTCCGTGATCTTAAGCAACCTCTTCGACAACGCTGTCGAGTATGCGAATGACGGGGGCAACCTGAGTATCGTCGCAACACTGGTGACAGAGCCGCAGGTGGTGCTCGAAGTCACCATCAGCAATAGCGGCTGCGTGCTCGATTCACGACATGAGTCGCAAGTTTTCGAACGCTTTTGGCGCGGCGATGCAGCCCGCACCGACACCAGTACTCATAGCGGCCTGGGTCTGTCACTCTGCCGTTGTCTGGCCGAAGCGCTACAAGGCCAGATCAGCGCTACGATCGCCAACGGATTGTTCTCTGTGACGCTGCGACTGCCGATCAATCCAAGCCCAACTGCTTCTGCGGCGCGATGAACGTGACGCGTTGAACGCTCGAAGCGTCATTCGAAGGGCACGGTGCTGACTTCGACCTGACCAAGCACGAATGGCACTGACTGCTCGGGAGCGATCACCAAGTCATGGCCCCACATCTTCGAGAAGCAGGCTTTGGTCACATGCCAGGTGTAGGTCTGCCACTTGGAGTCGTTGTTGGCTCCGAACCACTTACCGACGTTCGCATACGGGCTGCGTCCCTGACTGTCGGCAACTTCGTATCGCAGATTCATGCCGACGTTTCCATTACCGAGGCGACGCACTGCCACTCGCACGTAGTACTCGTCGGTCTGAAAACTGGCGAACGACGGATGTGTGTAGAACAAGATGGGGTGCCCAATGTCACCAGGCAGAACCAAGCCACTGGAACCATCAGCGAACGTCACCGTTGGGTAGTTTGCACGACCTCGTGGAAACACACCGCGGATCTGATCGTCGTGCCCAGCTCGGAAGCTGACGGCTTTGGCGTTCGCGTAATTGCCGCCCCACGGAAACGGCTGAGAAGCGTTCGCTTGAGCGCCCTGCACCAACTTGGCCGGGACGCCTAAAACGAAGACGGGAGTCTCTCCCACAACCAAGCTTTGACCAGCCGGCAACTTCGCACTGGTCGTACTCAGCGCATCAAAGACTTCAATGTCGCCAGAGAAGCGATAACTGCGCTGCGCCTCGTCATCACGACAGCCCTGCGGCATCCAACCCACGAGCACCGGGTCTTTGCGGCCTTGAAAAACGAAGCCATAACCCTGCCCTGTTTGTCCGATAGGCAACCAACCTTCGTACTTCGGTTGGTCACCAAGGACACTCACGAGAGTCTTCAACGTGTGAAAGGCCGCTCGCGGTTGGCCATTTCGAGCGATCAACCCAAAGCCTTGGTCCTCACCAATCGGGTCTTGAGCTTCGAACCACTGCGAGCAAGCAATGCCTTGTGCAATCGCCATCACATACATCTTGGCGAGCGACTTCGCGGCATCCTGCTCCGTCACAGCGTGGTCTTTGGAAGACGCTAATCGATGACCAATTTCCGTCATCCAGATTTCAGCGTTGGCTCGTTCGGGAGCAGCCTCTTTCAACATGCTGCGTAGCGAGCGAGTCATCCATAAAAAGGGAATCTCACCGTCACGATCAACCAGACCATCAGCGATCTCGTAAGGATGAATGCAGAGGAAATCGAAGCTGTTGGGTTTGCCCTGTGCTCGCATCGCTCGAATCGTTTGATGCAGATATGGAGCGTCGTAACTGGCGACCGTCAGCCCCACCTTGGCTCGCGGATGGGCTTGTTTGGCGGACTCATAAGTGGCGATTGCGAGCTGGGCGTAATCACTCGTCGTATGCCGACCGTCGTTGAAGCCGCCCTTGCCCTCGTTCCAAACTTCCCAGTAACGAACTTGGTTGCCGTAGCGACCAACGACGCTCGACACATAGCCGCGCCAATCGTCCAAATGCTCCATCGGAAAGGTGTGACCCGCCTTTGTCCCTGGAGCAGAGCCCATCAAAATCGCGTTGATCTCCAGACGATGCTCCGAAGCAGACTTCAGCAAGCGATCGCCGTCGCTCCAATTCATCTGGCCTTTGCGAGCTTCAAAACCGGGCCATTCTGGAAACAGCCGCACGGTCGAAACACCCGCCGCCGACATGCGCGGAAACCATTACTCGTGATTTCGAAACGAACTGGCTGACGAGCTGATCCCCCACGGACTACGCGGCCCAATGGCGTCAGGCTCTGCCGCGTTCAACGATTCAAATAACGGCCATGCCAAGCTACTGAGCAACAAAACCAAGGCCATACGAAGTGCCGTCATGAGTAGTTCTCTCGTGGGATGAAGATCACGAATCTGAAGTCTCGCAGCTTGGTCGTCTCTGATTGGTTCAAGAGTGTTTCCGTTGTCGGAAGTCTTACAGATCGAACGACAGGACACTTCTGAGGTTGGGAAACCTTCGAGTTCAAACAAAAACGCCCAGCCAATCACGCTGACTGGCCGGGCATTCTCGTTGTGAACTTCGCATTGAGACAGCAATAGCTAGCAATTACTCCTCAAACGGAGCTGTCTGCACGCCGTCAGAGATTGAGCCCATACGACGGAACGACATGCTGTCCATGTTCTCGTTAATGAACCGGACGGTGCCTTCGCCGAGCAGGGCCATGATTCCACCGACGTGGAAGCTACTGGCTACTTCCCAACGGCAGCTTGGGCAGTTCGATCCACCACTGCCGTCGATGCCATTGATCGGCTGCAAGTAGGTGCCAGTTCCAGTCTCCCATCGCATACCTCGCCCAGCATCTGGATCGACAGACGAAGGAGCGGTCGTGCTGATAGGCCGGTACCCGCGCACTTCCAGGATCGCGAACGTGTTCGACAAGCCGTCCGTCACGTCAGCCGTTCTGACCGCGCTGCTGTGGTACATCAAGCCGCGATATTGGAGGTTGGTCGTGTTGCCGATTGCCCATTGCATACGAGCTCGCCCGCCTGGCGGATCTTCCGAACCGTAGACCGCGAAGTAGTGAATGATGTGTGCGTCGAAGTTATCGCCGGAGTTCTTGCTGCCGATGGGATTCGACGGGCAAATCAAGCTCTTCGGCTTTTGCATGATCGGAGTTTTGTTGGTGCCAGCTGCCCAGCCCAAGTCGAAGTTAATCTGCTCGTACTTGCCAAGCTGATCGGTGTAGGGGAACAACAACGTCGTCCAGGTACCGGCGTTCTCACCCCAATTGTTATTGGCGCCGGCCATGAAGGGCTGAGCGTGAATTTCGCTCGATGGGAAAACGCGAAACGTCTCCTCATAGGTCATCAGAGCGACACCCATTTGCTTGAGATTATTGCGGCACTCAGAGCGGCGAGCGGACTCACGCGCTTGTTGCACAGCGGGCAGCAGCAAGGCCACCAACACCGCAATAATGGCGATCACGACAAGGAGTTCGATCAGTGTGAATCCTCGACGCAGTCGCATAACGAGCTTCGATGCGGACATGCAGTCTTCCTTTCAATTCAAAAAGCCATCTCGGCAACCAAACGGCACCGATAAAAACGCAGTGGGGAATGCACGCAATAGTGAGGTCACAAGCGAGACCTCAATGACCTCGTCCGACCTGCTACGGGCTAGCTGGCAGGCACTTCGATAACGAGGTCGGTCTTGCCCTCTGGCGGAATGGTTACAGTTAGAGTGGTGGTGTCAGGAACCGAAAGCTTGGCGGGGATATTGCATGGAGCTGCGGTAGCAGTCGGAGCAGAGCCGTCAGCACTCGATCCACCCGCCGGATTAAACGGGCAGGCGACCGTAACCTTAAACGTACCGGGAATCACACCCTCTTTGCCGCCGGGGCCGTTCATAACGAACTCGCCTTGAGCGTTCACCTTGGCTGCAGACATCGGCCCTTTCTCGGGCATGAATTGCAGAGAGACATTACCCAGCGGCTGACCGCCTTGAGTGACTTTACCTTTAGCTGGAACAAGCTTGGGACCTTCGCTGCCTCCACCGCAGCCGGCCAGAACACAAGCTCCCAACAGCGCAGCTGCTGAGAAACGAACCGAGAGAGACATTCAAACTCCTTGGGTGGGTGGTGAGTGGTCACCAAAAAGGTGGGCAGAGCCGCGTGGGCTCACATAAGGATGATTCAGACTGCAAAGGTCTTTAGAAGACGGATCAAACAGTCTGAGACCAGCGGGCGCCGGCCAAAATCATCCAGGGGGGGGCGGGAAGCTAGAGAACGATTCGACGCCTCGCCATCGTGAGTTGAGTTCTTCCTTCGAAGACGCCGCAAATGCGTGAGCGATGACAGGCTGCATCCGGTAGCGTCACCTATCCTGGCATCTCAGCGCGAAACCCAACCTCGAAATCGACGTCATTTACCGACCAAGTAACTACATGAGCCAACAGCCTCGTCGCATCGCCCTGCTCATCACCGAACTTGACGATGGAGGAGCCGAGCGTGCGTTTGTGCGACTTGCGACCGGACTTGATCGAACACGTTGGCAAGTGGCGGTTTATTGTCTCGGAGAACGCGGCCCCTTAGTCGAACCGCTCGAACAAGCAGGACTCGAAGTCCTGTCTCTTATACACATCTCCGGAGCCCACGAGACGTAGAGGAATCTC
>OMIV01000368.1 GCA_900299185.1 Planctomycetaceae bacterium | reverse complement strand
TGCCCCTCGCCCCCGGCCCCTCTCCCCAGGGGGGCGAGGGGAGATTTCAGGCCAGATTTAGTTTGACGATGTCTTCGAGAGATTTCGTTCTTCATCTTTGATGAAGCATCGAGGCTTGGGGATTTCTCGCGAGACTCGGAATGAAGTGCCGGGTTCAATCGGCACTCTGCTGGCGATGTGACAATGGCGAGCGTTGACCGCATGCCGGAAGCAGTGCGCCGGAATGTTGGAACTTCGTGGTCCTTTAAGACGTCTCACGTAGATTGCGTTGAAGTGCCTATTGGGTCAGGGCAAGGGCGTGCCACCTCAGGCTGAATTCATTCGAGAGATCCCGAAGTTTCAAGACGTGACGTCGGATGATTGTGGCGGTGCACTTGGGGGGCATGTGCGATGTTACGCGGGTTTTGGATGCAGCAACTTCGAGACGCTCGCTACTGGCGCGGTCTGCGACGTCCGCAGCGTCAGGCAAGTTCGCATCGTCCGTTAGAGCAGCTTGAAGCTCGCGTGCTTCCAGCGTTGACGATCACGTTCGATTACTCGCTCGACAGCAACAACTTCTTCCCGGCCAACAGCCCGCAACGCGCGACCTTTGAAGCAGCCCTCAATGATGTCGCGGCCAACTTGCAGGACACCTTGCTGGAGATCGTTCCGCATAAGGACAACCCTGCGGATTCATGGTCGGCCACGGTGACCAATCCTTCGACCGGTGGGACTCAGGCGTTTGCCGATTTGATCTTGGGTGAGAACGAGATCGTCGTCTTTGCGGGCGCTCGGCAGCTTGGCACTTCGCAGTTGGGAGAAGGTGGCTTCGGCGGAGCATCGGCGAGCGGGACTCAATCGTTCGTCAATCTGGTCTTGGGCCGCGGCCAATCCGGTGCGCTCGGTTCAAATGCCAGTCAGACGGACTTCGCGGTGACGGTGGGCTCTATGGCCTTCGACATCGATGCGAATTGGTACTTCGGTCAGAACGAGTCGGGAATCGTCGCGGGGCAAGCGGACTTTTACTCGGTGGCCGCGCATGAGTTCGCGCACCTGTTGGGTTTTGGAACGGCAGAGTCCTTCAAGAACTTGGCTTCGGGTTCGACCTTCAGCGGTACTCATGCCAGTGCCGAGTACGACGGGAGTGGCAACCCGCCGTTGAGTTCCGACAACGGGCACTGGGCCGAGGGCACGACTGACGAAGGCCATGAAGTAGCGATGGATCCGAGCCTTCAGCTTGGTATTCGCAAGACTCTGACGAAGCTGGATTACGCCGGGCTCGCGGATGTGGGATGGCAAGTCGCTGCTGGAGCAGGCACCGGCGGTGGTGGTCCGATTGATCCGCTTCGCATCAAGCTGTCGGACGGAAGTCCGCACATGCTCGTTGTGCAAGACGATGGTGTTGCCGGGAATGGGATGTCGGAATACTTACTCGACGGCGGCAGCCCCGTGGCCTTTCCGACGGACTCGGGCAACGTGACGCTGATCGGCGGCGACATGGCAGACAACGTCACGATCACGTCGCTCGATTCGGCGTTCACCGGCGACCTCTCGATCGACATGGCGGACGGCAATGACTTGCTCGCCATCAATCATGCTGCGACGGATAGCTTGACCGTTTCAGGTGGCTCAGGAACCGACGAACTGGCTCTTACGGGTACGAGTGCGACGACATCGACCTTCAACTTCAGCGGAGCTAACTCGGGCAGCTCCGTCACTGACGATGGATCGCCGACAACGGTGAGCTTTTCGACCTTTGAATCCGTGGAGGACGACGTCAGTGCGGCCAGTCGAGTCTTCAACTTCTTGGCTTCAGCCGACAGTGTGACGTTGCAGGATGACGGCTCGGCCAACGGCAAGTCGCAAGTGCTGAGCGTGGCGTCGAGCCCAACCGTCACGTTCGCCAATCCCACTTCGGGGATGCTGCTAAACGTCGGTAGTGGCAATGACTCGGTGACGGTCAATGCGATCGACTCCAGCTTTGCAGCGACCGTGCTGATTCAAGGCGCTGACGGCAACGACTCGCTGATCGCAACGAACGCGAACTATGCCGTGACATTGGATGGTGGCACGGGTGCTGACACTCTGACGGGCGGCAGTTTGAATGATTCGTTGCTGGGCGGTTCCGAGTCGGACTCGATCTCGGGACTCGCGGGCAACGACACCGTGATCTCGGGTATTGGCGACGACACCATCAACGGCGGCGATGGCAACGACTTCGTAAATGCTGGCAATGGCAACGATGTTCTCAGCGGCGGTGCTGGCAACGACACGCTGATGGGTAGCGGCGGCACCGACCTGGTGTCAGAGACCGGCGATGCCAGTTTCACGATCAACCCAACTTTGCTTTCGGGGTTAGGCAACGACACGTTGAACGCGGTCGAGAACGCGTCGCTTACGGGCGGAGCAAGCGGCAACACGCTCGATGCCAGCGCCTGGGCCGGCTTGGTGACGCTCAATGGAGCTGACGGCAACGACTTGCTGATCGGGTCGGCTCAGAGCGACAGCCTGCTGGGAGGTAACGGAAACGACACCATCGTGTGTGGCAGCGGCAACGATTCGGTGCTGGCTGAAGATGGCAACGATTCGGTGAGCGGTGGCTTCGGCACCGACTCGATGGATGGAGGTAATGGAAACGACACACTCTCGGGTGACGAAGCCAATGACAGCATCGTCGGCGGTACGGGGAATGATCGGCTCGAAGGTTTGTCGGGCGACGATTCCATCTTTGGCGGTGATGGAGCGGACTTCGTTTCGGGCGGCGATGGCAACGACTTCGTGACGGGCGAAGGCTCGGACAACGACTCTGTCAGCGGTGGTCTGGGCGATGACACGCTGGGCGGTGGCTCGGGCAACGACGTGCTCGTGGAATCGGCTGACACCAATTTCACCCTGACCTCGGTTTCGTTTGCTGGCATCGGTAACGACATCATCGCCGGGCTGGAACTGGCTCAACTCACGGGCGGTGTATCGGCCAACGTGATCAGCGCGGCTGGCTTCAGCGGCTCGGTCACGCTGACGGGGGGTGGCGGCAACGACACGCTGACCGGGACGAGCTTTGCTGATTTCCTGAGTGGCGAAGCAGGTAACGACAGCCTCGTAGGCACGGGCGGCAATGACTTCATGTTGGGTGGCGCTGGCGCTGACTTCATGAGCGGCGGAGATGGAGCAGACACGCTGCAAGGTCAGGGCGGCAGTTTGGATTCGCTCTTCGGTGGCGCAGGCAACGATCTCCTCGATGGTGGCATCGGCAACGACAAGCTCCTGGGTGAAGACGGCAACGACACCTTGTTGGGGCAGGATGGACTCGACTTCCTCTCGGGTGGCAATCAAGACGACAGCCTGTTGGGAGGACTCGGCGACGACACGCTCTCGGGAGATGCCGGTAACGACACGCTCAACGGAGGCGACGGCAACGACTCGCTCAATGGCGGTGACGGCAACGATGCGCTGTCGGGCTTCACGGGCAACGACAACATCACCGGAGCAGCTGGCAACGACACGCTCTATGGCGGCGTTGGCAACGACTCACTGTTTGGCGGAGCGGGCGCCGACATCGTGATCGGTGGCGACAACGCGGATGCAGTCAACGGGAACTCGGGCGTCGATACGCTGGTCGGTGGCAATGGAACCGGCACAGCGGACGCGGGTGATACTTTCAGCGACTTAGCCGAGATCGACGAACTCTTCCGGCTGATGCCAGAGCCCGATTGGGTCGCACGCGCTTAGGAGCTGGTTTGGTCAGCCCGTGGGATAGGCTTCTAGCCTGTCAGAATTGTTCCAGGTTGCTGTCCTAGGCTGACAGACTGGATGCCGATCCCACTTTTCGGACAGGCATTGAGCTTTGAGGCATGGCTCTACTTCACGTTCACTCGGAACTGTGATGTCGCTTGAGGAGTCATGTTCGTTCCTCCTTGAGCATTCGGCGTGAGTCCGCGCGAGTTGATGCCGAAGAATGTCTGATTCGTCTGGTTCATGCCCGAGACAGTTTGGTTGAAGTAGTGCCCCTTAGATTGCTCCGGCGTCGAGACCGCTCGCGGGTTCGACTTCGCTTGGTTGTGATAGTTCAAACCGTGATCAAGGCTGCCCGTGGGAGTCTCGTTGAGCCGCGAGACTGGCGGACCATTCAACGAACCATAGAACCGCAGCGTTCGAGGATCGGCTGGTTCGTTCTGCATCTGTCGTTGCTGAGCGGCTTGAGCGGCCAAGAGTCGTTATTGGTTGGCCTTCTTCTGAGCTTCAGCTTCTCGGTTCGCGCGAGCCTGCTGTTCGACGGCCTTCTTGTCTTCTTGAGTCAGCATGCGGTCCTTGGGTGAATCGATGCGGACGATTGCTCCCGTTTGCGGATCTACTTGCAGGCCGTTCTGAGGTTGTTGATTGGGATCAACCGGTTGCGGGTCGGTCGAGAAACGCGGCGAGCGGTTCTGAGTTGCCATCTTCTGGCCGGACTTGGCATCGTCGCGAGGATCCGTTCGGCGGCCATCAGAGCGAGCGTTCTTGGGGCCTCGTCCCGAGTTGGGTGTTTGAGGAGTTGCGTCAGATCGGAACTGAGACGAGCCGTAATAAATCGCGGCTTGACCATTGGCAGGTTGGCCGTAGTTCGATGGTCCGTAATTCCCGACGCGTGGGTTTGCTGGTCCTGGCTCGATCGGACCGGTCCCGTATCCAAATGGCTGACCGTAAGCCGGTCCGGGATTGGGCATGCCCGTCGGGTACCCGTTGGGGGCAGCAGTTGGAGGAACTCCATAACCGGGCTGCATCGGTCCGTTCCAAGTGGGAGCGTTGCTCAGCGGTGCTGAAGGAGCCTGAGCCGGAGGCGCGACCGGAATCGTCGGTCCATAGTTTTGGTTGGGTTGGTATGGGACGTTCGCTCCCGCCGGAGCAACTCCCGACAACATTTCCTGGCTGGGGATCACTCCGCTGGGAGTCTGGTATCCCGGCATGGCGTAGCCTGGAGTCGGGACGCTTAAGACCGTGCCGTTATGAATGAAATAGCCACCGGAACCTGGCTGCTGAGCGAAAGTCGGAACCACTGCGGCAAGAACGGCAGAGGCGGCGATGAGTTTGGGGATCAGCGACATGCTCGACGATCTGTGAAGATGGGACATTTGAGGTGAGTGCAGGTGGAGAAGAATCCCCACTCAAGAGACTGCTCTCCATAGATATCGGCGAGAGTTTGGTACTCACTGCGATCAATACAGGCGGAAGTGTCATCTCGACCGTTAGAACCGAATTTGTCGAAAGAACCGAAATAGTCTGACTCAACGGACCGATTTGGCCGATGAAAAGAAGGAGCGTCTGACCGGCCTGAGTCCGGGGGCTCTCGCTGCATGACGGAGTATTTCATCCATCCGGCCAGGGACGGGACGAGCTGCCCAGGTACGGGGCGCACCAGCAATCAAAGGAGTGGTTTCATGCGAAGCTATCGGAAGTGGGTCTTGTCGCTCGGACTGGCTGCGGCAGTAGCCCCGAGTTTGGCCCTGGCAGGTCCGTTTTCTCAAAAGCCAGTGGGGGCTCAAGCGGCCTCAGCCGGCAACAATCAGCAGACCGCTGAGAGCGTTGCTCAGGCGTTGCGAGCCGCCAAGTTGGCTGGCTTCGACATCGACGTCGAAGTTCGCGAAGGCGTTTGCACGCTGAGCGGCAAGATTGGCTCCAGCGAGCAGAAGGAGCGAGCTTCCAAAGCTGTTGCTGCTGTTCCCGGTGTTCGACGTGTTGATAACCAACTGGTTGTTGAAGGTCGGACCATTCAACAAGTTGGCGGCCAGGCCGAGAATGGTGGAGTGGAACGAGCCAGCTTCTTTGGTGCTTCCAAGAAGCCAGCTGCGGCAGCCAATGGTCCTCAGAACCAAGCGGTGGCTGAGAAGATCGCTCAAGCCATCAAGCAGTCTGGCATTCGCGGCCACGACATGGATCTCAAGTTCGCTGACGGGATCGCGACGCTCGAAGGCCGAGTTGCTCAACCTCAGCATGTCGCTCAACTGACGCAAGTCGTTTCGCGAGTTCCAGGCGTGCGACAAGTCGACAATCGACTGTCCGCCCCAGGTATGCGACCGGCTCCTGCTCCTAAGAGCCCGAACCAAGTCGTTGCCGAACAAGTTGCCGGAGCTTTGGCTCAGTCGGGCTTGAACAGCAGCGACATTCAAGTTCGCTACAACAACGGCACCGCGACGTTGCTGGGTGTAGTTGGTCATCCAGGAGCTGCTGACGCCGCCGAACAAATCGCGGCTTCGGTGCCGGGTGTCGAATCCGTAAACAACCAGATTCAAGTAGCGGGTGGTCCGGGCGGTCGTGCTCCGATCCAGCAGGTCAGTTTCCAAGACGGCGGTCAACCGATGCCCCCAGGTGGTCCGATGGGACCAGGCATGATGGGCCCCGGTGGTCCTGGCATGGGCATGCCAATGCACCCTGGTCGTGGTCCGTCACACATGGCTTACGACATGCCGAATCTTCCGGCTTACTCGTGGCCAGCGTATTCGAGCTATCCAAACTACGCGTCGGTCCAATACCCGACTCAGTACAGCGCGAGTGCTTGGCCCTACATCGGCCCGTTCTATCCGTATCCTCAAGTGCCGCTCGGCTGGCGCAAGGTGCAGCTCGAATGGGATGACGGTTACTGGAACCTGAACTTCAATTCGCGCACCGACAAGTGGTTCTGGTTCCTCGATTCGAAGAACTGGTAAGCCGCTAATCTCTTCGGAGAGATGCTCATCACAAAGCCCTGACCGATCGTTTGATTGGTCAGGGCTTTTTCTTTGTTGGGTCAGTTCCTTGCGAGACCGTTGGAACTTGTTTCACATCCGGCCCGAGCCACTTCATTCACCACTTACTCCGAGGCCGTTATGCGACTCTGCCGTTACGAGCATCAAGGTTCCGCGTCCGTTGGTTTCTTCGAAGACAACTCGGTGATCTCGTTGAGCAAGGCCGCTCTCACAGCGGGGTTTGCGATACCTCGTACCGACTCGTTGCTGCCCTTTCTGCCCGGCGGCGACTACCGCGATTCCGTGCTGCGCATTCAATCGCATGTGGCGAGCTTGCCCGAGCATGAAGGACTGCAACTTCGGACGCCGATCGAGAACGTGAAGCTGCTCGTGCCGAGTCCTAATCCCACCAAGCTCCTGTTGCTGGCGGGTAACTACGCGAAGCACATCGAAGAAGGCGGAGCACGAGCTGCTGAACGCGCTCAAACTTTCCCCTACGTCTTCATGAAGCCGCCGTTGACGACGCTGACTCATCCCGGTGATCCCATTCGCATCCCGAAGATCTCGCCGGACTTCATCGATTGGGAACTCGAACTGGGCGTTGTGATTGGTCGTCGCGCGCGAGCCGTGAAAGAAGCCGACGCCCTGAACTATGTCGCGGGCTACACCGTCGTGAACGACATCTCCGATCGCAAATTCACTCCGAATCCGGGTCGTACCAAGCGCGAGAAGGATGGCTTCTTTGATTGGCTGCATGGCAAGTGGCACGACACGTTTTGCCCGATGGGGCCGTGCATCTTGCCGGCGGATGAGTGCCCGAATCCGCAAGCATTGCACATGACGCTGACCGTCAATGAGACGATCGAACAAGACGGATCTACGTCCGAAATGGTCTTCCCTGTCGCGGCCATCATCGAGTTCATCTCGAACTACGTGACCTTGGAACCCGGCGACATCATCTCGACTGGAACCACTGCCGGAGTGGGCGCCGCGAAGAACAAGTACCTGCGTGCTGGCGATACTGTCATTGCTGCGATTGATGGCATCGGCGTGTTGAGCAACCCGGTCGTGAATGAGTAGCTCCTTCGCGAGACGGTTGCGGCTTCGAAGTCGCAGCCGTCTTCGATCGGTGCGGTACATGCCATCGCTCGCATCACTTCAGCTTGCGATAGCTCTCCCAACTATGCACGGCGATGCCCGAGTAACTGCGATGCTGTCGAAAGCCGCGCTCGGCAAAGTCGACTTCCTCTTTCAGCTCGGCCAACGAATCATCGCCGAATGTGACTTTGCTCGGCATGACTTGAGTGGATCGAAAGCCGAGGAACGTGACGTCGAACTCTGTGTCGCGGAGGTCCGCTCGTTCGAAGCCTTGCCACTCCGAGTCTTTCTCGACGGCTTCTTGCACACGTTGGATGAGTGCGTCGTCTTTCGGCGACGAACGCAGCCGACCGAACGCTCGCGCGAGTTCGATCAATGATCGCTCGGCTAATCGTTGTGCGTCCTTCGAAAGGTTGTCGGGCACAACGAGTCCAACCTGCACGCGCTCTCCGTCTTCCAGTCGGCAGATTCGAAAGTCATTCCAGCGACTGCGTCGAGCGAACTCGCGACCTCGATCTCGTAGAGCTGCGCGGAACTCTGCGACGGGCAAACCGACGACGAGATGAGCGGTTGAGGGAGCTTCGATAAACGTCTCGACTCCGAGATAAACCCGCGCCTGGGGAACCGAGTCGCTATAGGTCAGCAATTCGCGACCATGCAGCAACATGCCGTCGGCTCCATCGGCGGTGTCGCGATAGTTCATGATGCCGACGTTATCGAGCAGATCGATGCAGTGATGACTGGCGGG
>OMIV01000367.1 GCA_900299185.1 Planctomycetaceae bacterium | reverse complement strand
GCAGCGGCTCAAGCTGCTTTATCTGGGGGATAATGGGCACCATCAGCCTCGGGCGAGGTTTGGACAGTTGCAGCCGGTGCTGGCTAAGCGCGGAATTGAGATGACTTATTCCGATGTCACTGCGGACCTCAACCCGGAGACGCTCGGGAAGTACGCGGGGCTCGTTGTGTATGCCAACATCGACAAGATTGAGGACTCGCAGGCGAAGGCGTTGCTGGACTTTGTCGCCAATGGCAAGGGGTTCGTGCCTCTGCACTGTGCTTCTTATTGCTTCCGAAATAATGACGACGTTGTCGCGCTGATGGGCGGGCAGTTTCAGCGGCATGGGACGGGGACGTTCCGAGTGACTCCGACCGAGGCGGGGCTCAAGCATCCGATTCTCAGCGGCTACAAGAGCTTTGAATCTTGGGATGAGACCTACGTCCATACGAAGCACAACGAGAAAGATCGCGTCGTGCTGGAGACCCGTGCGGAAGGCGATGGCAAGGAGCCGTGGACTTGGGTTCGCACACATGGCAAAGGCCGCGTCTTCTATACTGCTTGGGGGCATGACGACCGCACGTTCGGCAATGCGGGGTTTCATAACCTCGTCGAACGCGGCATCCGTTGGGCTTGCGGCGACGATGTTACGAAGGTCCCGAGCTTCAGCGATACGCCGGAGATGACTCCGCTCCGCAAGGACGTCAAACCGTTTGAGTACGTCGATGCGAAGATCCCCTTCTATCCGCCGGGCAAGGCGTGGGGCTCGCAAGAGAAGCCCGAACGTAAGATGCAGTTGCCGGTTGCTGCCGAAGAATCGATCAAGCACATCGTTACTCCGGTCGACTTCGAGCCAAAGCTGTTCGCGACCGAGCCGATGATCGGGGGCAAGCCGCTCGCGATGAATTGGGATGAGCGCGGTCGATTGTGGCTCTGCGAGTCGATCGACTACCCGAACGAGATTCAGCCGCAGGGAAAAGGTCGCGATCGCATCCGCATCTTCGAGGACACCAATGGCGACGGGCTCGCCGATAAGACGACTGTCTTCGCCGAGAAGCTGACGATCCCGACGGCGATTGCGTTCTATCGGGGCGGCGCGATCGTGCAGGACGGACGCGAGACGATTTATCTCAAGGACACCGACGGCGACGACAAGGCCGACGTTCGCAAGTTGCTCATCAGCGGTTGGGGTATGGGCGACACTCACGGTGGCGTGAGTAATTTTCATTACGGCGTCGATAACTGGTACTACGGCATGCAGGGCTACAACAACTCGGTGCCCGAATACGACGACGGCAAGAAGAAGGGCACTGCGTTCCGCATGGGCTTCTTCCGCTTCAAGGTCGAGGGCGATGTCGATGGTAGGGTGGGACCAGCGCAGCGCCGGCCCACCAATGGCGGCGATTCAAAAGACGAAGGCAAGAGCGACGCGAGCAAAGATGGTGGGCCGGTACAGAGCTTGTCCCACCCTACGGACGTTCGAGTCACCGAAGTTGAGTTCCTTCGCTCAACCAACAACAACACATGGGGCCTCGGCATCAGCGAGGAAGGTCTGATCTTCGGATCGACCGCGAACGGCAATCCGTCTGAGTTCATGCCGATCCCCAATCGTTACTACGAAGCGGTGCGCGGCTGGTCGAGCACGGTGCTCGGCGGCATTGCGGACAGCAATAAGTTCGAGCCGCTCGACGAAAACAAGGTGCGGCAGGTCGATCAGCACGGCGGGTTCACGGCGGCGGCAGGGCATGCTCTTTACACCGCGCGGAACTACCCGAAGGAGTATTGGAATCGAGCGGCCTTCGTCACTGAGCCGACGGGGCATCTCGTCGCGACGTTCATCTTGAGGCAGGATGGCGCGGGCTATCGCTCGAAGAATTCTTGGAACCTGTTCGCGAGCAACGATGAATGGACTGCTCCGATCATGGCCGAGGTTGGGCCCGACGGAAACGTGTGGGTCATCGACTGGTACAACTTCATTGTGCAGCACAACCCGACGCCGGCTGGCTTCACGACCGGCAAAGGCAACGCTTACGAGTCCGAGCTGCGCGACAAGAAGCATGGCCGCATCTATCGGCTGACGTACGCGCCGCACGAGAAAGCTCTCGCCGACGCGAAGAAAGAGCTTTTGCTGAAGCCGAAGGACGACGACGCGGACAACAATGCCGCGATGATGGAACGACCGAGCGACTTGCGCAAGGCGGCGAGCGAGCAGCTTGTCGCGGAGCTGGGCAGCACGAATCGTTTCTGGCGTCAGCACGCTCAGCGGTTGATTGTCGAGTCGAACAACTTTGGTTCGACGCAGATGCTCATAGAGAAGATCAACGATCAAGCGATTGATGAGGTAGGACTTAATACAGAACTCGTGCATGCGTTGTGGGCGCTGCACGGTCGCAAGGTGCTCGACGGTCAGAACGGCGACGCCATTAAGGCTGTGACCAATGCGTTGCGTCATCCGTCGGCGAGCGTGCGCCTCAATGCCATCAAGGTCTTGCCGCGCGATGCGAAGACGACAACTTCCATTCTGCAAAGCGGAGTCATGAGCGACCCGCATCCGCAGGTGAAGCTGGCGGCGTATCTCGCTCTGGCCGAACTGCCCCCTTCGACCGAAGCGGCAGAGGCCATCCGAGTCGCGTTCACGAAGGTCGGCAACGATCGTTGGTTGAACGATGGACTCATCGCAGCGGCGGCGAAGCACGATGTCGCCTTCCTCAAGAACATCGCGGCGAACGCGAGCAAGACGACGATCAATCCGCAGACGGTAGCAATTATTACCGAGCATTACGGACGCGGCGCGCCGGTGGATTCGATCGGCTCGCTCGTGGATGCGTTGGCGAAGATCGACGCAAAGGGCGATGGAGCCGCAGTGCTCGAAGGCATCATTCTTGGACTGGGCAAAGGCTGGCCGAAGAACGCTCCGGTCAAGCTCAGCGAATCGGCTGAGAAGGCGTTGATTCAGCTTGTGCAAACGGCGTCGCCCAATGCACGAGCCGGTTTGGTCAATCTCGCGAGCCGCTGGGGTAGCAAGGCTCTCGAAGCTCATGTCGCTCAAATTGCAGACGGCTTCCTCAAGATCGCGACGGACTCGAATGCGAACGACGCCGATCGAGTCGCCGCCGCGAAGCAGTTGATCGAGTTCCGCAAGCTCGATGCAGACGCTCCTTCGAGCCTCGCCAAGATCCTCTCGCCACGCAGCTCAGTCGACCTGTCGACGGGAGTCATCGAAGCGATGGGTCTGAGTGATGCCGCCACAACGGGCGCAACGATCGTCGGAAACCTGCCGACGCTGACTCCGTCTGTGCGACCGGTCGCGATCCGAGTACTGCTGGGTCGCAATGATTGGACGAAGGCGCTGCTCGACGGCGTCGAGATGGGCAAGCTGCAACTCAGCGAACTGTCGCTCGACCAGAAGCAATCATTGGCATCGCATCCCGATCGCACGATCGCGAACAAAGCGAAGAGCATGCTCGCGAAGGGCGGGGGCTTGCCGAATCCTGATCGTCAAAAGGTGATCGACGAATTGAAGTCGACCATCGAAGAGAAGGGCGATGCCGTTGCAGGCAAGGCGGTCTTCAAGAAGACGTGCTCGAAGTGCCATACGCACTCGGGCGAAGGCACGAAGATCGGCCCGGATCTCACGGGCATGGCGGTGCATCCGAAGCACGAACTCGCGATTCACATCCTCGATCCGAACCGCTCGGTGGAAGGCAACTTCCGCATCTACACCGTCGTGACCGATGACGGCAAAGTGCTCAATGGCTTGCTGGCTTCCGAGAGCAAGACGGCGATTGAGCTGATCGACGTCGAAGCCAAGCGGCATACGGTGCAACGCGATGTGATCGATGAACTCGTCGCGTCGACCAAGAGCCTGATGCCGGAAGGCTTCGAAAAGACGCATACTCCGACCGAGCTGCGAGACCTCTTGGAGTTCCTCACTCAGCGCGGCAAGTTCTTGCCGATCCCGCTGGAAAAGTACGCGACGATCACGACGGTGAAGGGCATGTTCTTCGACGAGAAGAACGACGTCGAACGGCTGATCTTCCCGGACTGGAAGCCGAAGGTCTTTGAGGGCGTGCCGTTTGTGCTGGTCGATCCTCAAGACGGCAAGGTGGCAAATGCGATCATGCTGCACGGCACGAACGGCAACATTCCGCCGAAGATGCCGAAGCAAGTCACGCTGCCCTGCAACTCGCCGGTGAAGCTGATTCACATGCTCGGCGGCATCAGCGGCTGGGGTTGGCCAGCAAGCGAGAAGGGGACACCGTCATTGACCGTGCGCTTGAAGTACGAAGACGGAGAGGTCGAAGAGCACATCCTGCGCAACGGCGAGCACTTCGCCGACTACATCCGCCGAGTGGACGTCGACAAATCCAAATTCGCGTACCCCCTGCGAGGCCAACAAATCCGCTATCTAACGGTGATTCCGAAGCGAGCGTCCAAGATCGAAACGATCGACCTCGTAAAAGGCAAAGACGTCACCAGCCCCGTGGTGATGGCAGTGACTATCGAAGGGCCGTAGGTCGTGAATCGAGTAGACAAGGTCGCGAAGTTTCAACGCGCTTAATGAGCTGAATCATGATCGACATCGAGATCGACAAGCTGACGAGATCCATCGAGGACTCTCAGACCGGACGCTCCTTGCAGACCGTGATTGAACCTGTGACGTCTCGTGAACTTCGCGACCTTGCCACTGAAGGCTGGTCTTTCAATTGGCTTGAGGAACTCAAGGATTCTGAGGTCTACAAACTCACGGTTCCCAATGTTCGTCCTGTCATTCAGGAGCTGATCTCACTGACGAAGGCCGAGGGTTTCATTCAAGTGGGACTCGTCGAGAGCCATCCGTTGAACGTGGGCCAGGGAAAGAAATTTCGGGGCGTCGCAGGCAACCTCTTCGCCTTCGCAGCGAAGATATCAATGGATGTCGGCAACGATGGCTTCGTGATGTTCGTTGCCAAGACCGAACTCATCGAGCACTACGAGCGGACTCCCGGTGCCAAGCGAATGGGTGGCAGCTCGAAGATGTATCTCGACGAACGCGCCGCTGGAAAACTCATCTCACAATACTTTGGAGGCAGCCATGCCAAGTGACCGTGAAGACGCCGATGTCGACTTAGTCGTGGCCAGCGGCAAGTGGTCGGTCGATGAGACCAAAGCTGCCGAGCAATGGTTGGCAGGTTATCGGCAGGGGCGGATAGAGACGCTGCAACCACTTGCTGACGACATACAACGAGCGGCTCTCGAACTCACCAGCAAGCAGCGACTTCAGCTTGCTCAACAACTGATTGCGAGCGTTGTTCACGACGAGCCTCGTCCCATCTCGGCTTGAGCCAGGCGACGTAGACGAATCTCAAAGGTCTTTGAGTTCGCGAGGTTGTGGGCGTGAAAGGCCAAGACGCGACTCTTCGCATTTGTTTGCTCATCAACCATCAGGTCAAGTTTTGCCGCAGCCTGTAATTGAACTGTGACAAGAGCATTCACGACGTCTTGCGTCGTGATGTGACATTCCTCGGGCTGTTTGACTAGCAAGACAGCTTCCAGCAAGGGGAGCTGGCTGTACGAGTTTGGATTGGCGAATCGAAGTTCGACGTGTCTTACAGCGACTTCTCTCTGGAACAGAGTCGCCAGCGACGCACCATCGAACAACACGAAGCGTCGCTCGCCGACCGCAAGTTCCAAGGCTTCGAGTAACAATATGCGTCCATCTGGCCGCGTTCGTCTTAGGATTCGGTTCATGAAGTCTGCGAGGTTATCTGGGCCGACTTCATGAATGACGTTGGCTAGCACGAAGAGGTCCGACTCGGGCAACTCCTCATCGACGTGTTGAGTCTTGAATGACTTGAAGTTCAGCTTCAGCGACGCCTCCAACTGAGCGACGGATTCTAAGTTCGACTGATGAATGTCGGTGGCGACAAATTCGATCTGAGCTCGCCAACTTGGGTCGAGTTTCTCGTAAGCCCTTAACAGCCGACCCTGCCCAACTCCGACTTCACAGATCGTCGCGTTCGACGGGACATGCAGAAGACTTCCCCGTAACGAGGCAACCTGCGGTTCGTCGTCACGCGCTTTACCGTGAGCCACAACTTCGGACTCCGTGAGGCACTCTTCGGCATACTTAATGAGATCATGGGTCGCGGCCTGACTAAAGGTGTTGACCAGTCGCAGGTCGCTCGAAAAGCCCGCATACATTTCCGTCAGCGAGCTAAGCAATCCGTAGTCGGAATCGAGTCGCGTAACTTGGTTCTTGCCTTCTGGAACCTCGGAATTGTGTCGGATGAAGAAGAGTTGCGAGGTCGGCACCGACAGCATGACTGCGGGGGACTGTGACGAAAGCAGCACATAGCGATTGGCGCATTGTGGCTTGATCTCGTCAATGACTCGCCGCTGCAGGTCAGGATGAAAGTGAGCGTCGATCTCGTCGATGAGTAGCAAGTCAACTTCGGGATCATCGAGCACGTCGCAAAGTAGACTTAGGAACTCAAGCTCTCCCGTACTGAGTGTCGCAAACTTGGTCAGCGAGCCGTTCGACAGCCGGATGCCGACTCGACCGCCTTTAGAGGTGTATTCGCCCGTTAGTTGCTTGCTGAAAACTCGTCGGAACGATTCGACGATCGTCGTCCATCTTTGCCGCTCTGACCGAGGCGCGCCGTTAATTGCCCCTGCGACGTACATGTTGCAAATGTGGTTATGAAGCTGTCGGAATCGACCATCTAAGTTGTTGGTGTAACCCGTCATCTGTTTTGGGTTGATGACGGAACTGAGTTGTCCCAGCGTGGCAAAATCGGAATCTCGATTGGCCTGAGCGAGCGGTCGAACTGGAGGACGCCATAACGGAAGATTGGGGCGAGGATTGACCTCAATGATGCCGCCGGACTGTTCGCGACTTCCGTAACCCATTTCACGAAGCGAGTTATCTCCGCCACGAGCGGTACTAACTATTCCAAGACAAAGCTGGCTCTTGCCGGCACCGTTTTTTCGGCTCATCGCAAAACCGTGGGGGTAACTGGTATCAGCCGACGAGTCGGACTTTGGTGGTGTGAAGTGTTTCGATTCTCAGGATGAAGTGATTGCGGTTGCGGTAGCCGTAAGCTC
>OMIV01000366.1 GCA_900299185.1 Planctomycetaceae bacterium | reverse complement strand
GGCGAGCCCAGTTCGGGCAAGCAGCTCACTCCCGCCGCATTGTGTGAGTTGTCGGGTCGAGCCTGGCCGGGCAACGTTCGGGAACTTCGCAACGCCGTTGAGCATGCTGCCATCATGGCTCGCGGTGATGTCATTGATGTCGCTCACTTGCCGACCGCTTATGGAACGTCCGCCGATGTGGCTCAAGGCGACGAGCATCTGCAACGCGAATTACAGCGTTGGATCGTCGAACAACTGGCTCTGACGGATGCCGAGCGGGACGACGGAGATCTCTATGAGCGTTTCTTGGCGACGGTCGAACCGACGTTATTGAAGTCGGTTTTCGAGCATTGCTCTCATAACCGAGCGGCGACCGCGCGAATTCTCGGACTGCATCGCGCTACGCTTCGGCAAAAGTTGAAGCACTACGAAGTGGACTCGGGCGACGACGAAGTGAGTTGAGACGTCGCAGCACGGGATGGAATCTCATGCTAAGCCAACGAGCTTTTAAAACTTGCCGCTGGCGGCATCTTGCAGCATGCCGACGTAGAACAGTATGAAGCGGAAGACAAAGAAGATGATGAAGCCTGCCAGGGCCAGCCACACCAGCACCGACAACGTGCGAGTGAGGTACTTCAAGCTGCGGCGTGCATTCGCTTCGAACTCGGGACTCAACCGATGCAGCGCTTCGGGCACTGTGCCTGACTCCTCGGCCACCGCGACCATCTCGATGTAGTCCTCGGGAAAGAGTCCCGTGGCGGCAAAGGTCTCGGTAATCGTCTGGCCTTCTCGAACGTTGAAGCACATGTCGCCGACAGCATTCATGAACGCGCCGTTGTTGGTCGCTCGCACGCTCGAACCAAGCGACTGAGTCACTGGCATGCCGGATTGCTGAGTCAGGTAATAAGCCCACGAGAATCGAGCGATCGCGAAGCAACGCAGGCAGTTCCCCAACACCGGAATGCGCATCAAGATCGGGTCGACGATGCGTTTGGCATTCATCGCTCGCTGCACGAGAAGCACGGCAACGTACAAGCTCGCGAAAGCTCCGAAGCAACTGCCCAACCAGATCATCGCACCCGTCGGTCCGGACAGTCCAAACGTCAGCGAGGTCATGTCAGCACCAGCGCCGCTGGAAGCCAAAATCCCCAAGACGAAGATTAGGAGCGCGATCACAAAGATCGCCATCACCATTTGAATGACTGGCCAAGCCATAGACTGAATGGTCTCTCGCTTCAGCCGCGCGTTGTTTTCGTAGTGCTCGGCCAAGTGCAATAAAACTTCCGGCAACATGCCGGTCTCTTCGGCCACAGCGAGCATGTCGACGAACAGCCCAGGGAAGTAATCACCATGCGACCGCAACGCGTCGGTGATGTCGCTGCCTTCTTCAACTTGGTTGACGACATCCTTGAGCACGGCCCGAGTGGGCAAGTGGCTGAGCTTGTTGGCCGAGACTTCGAATGCTCGTTTCAGCGCGACACCAGCTTGCAGCAACGTGCCGAGATTTCGAGCTAACAAAGCCAGCGTCTTCGGAGGAACTCGGCGAGCAAACATAAGCTGGCTTCTGAGTAAGTGAGAGAGTTTCAGTCGAGGTAACGATTCTCAGCGCGGCGCTCTAATCAACGTCAAACGCTCTGCGCTTTCAACCACACGAGCAACTCCTTTTGAGTTTTGAACCACACTCACTCGACAGCCAACCTTGCGGTCTGCAAAGCCGAAATCGTTAGATTTTGGTCCATCGAAATACCTGAAATCTCACGATTTCAGCTACGGCGACGAAGAAGTCGCAGCCGCTTCTTCCGGCCATTGGAAGACATCGTTCAACGAACAGCTGAAGCCAGGCACAACGTCTTCTCCACTGAGTTCATCTGAACCGCGAAGCGTGGAGTCTGCGCCTTCGGCTCGATGCACATGAATCAGTTTGCGTTGAGGATTCACGACCCACACCAATCTCACGCCCGCCAAAAGATACTCGCTCACTTTGTCATCGACCTCGGAATAGAGGTCGTTGGGCGAGATGACTTCGACGACAAGATCGGGGACCAAATCACAATGCCCGGTGGGCATGGTTCGGCGCGTCATTCGATCTCGATCAATGAACGACACATCGGGTTTGCGAATGCGATCTGGATCATCAAGCAGCACGTGAGCGAAACATTGGTAGGACGCATTCGAGCCATTCACCCAGCCGAGTTTGCGAGGCTCGCAATAACTCATTAGCAACCAGACTAAGCGATTAACGATCCACTCTGACTCCCAGCCCATGACTTTCTCTTGGTACTTGCCGTTCACGAACTCGCAGTCTTCGTGACTGGGTTCGATGGCCGACAGTCGAAGGCTCGATGGCAGCTCCGCCAGGGGATGACGTTCGGCGATGGCACTCATCGAAATGGTCCTCACTCATAAAGCACAGAAAACTGCGAGAGACGATGCACCGCAGGATGATCTCATGGGGCCACGCAGCCTAAAGAATGCCGGAGGGCTCGCAACATCCGGATCGTCAGCCAGAACGCAGGCAACCTCAATAAGTCGCGATGATTGAACGGCTCTATGTGGTCCTGGGTAGACCATGCTCGGTATCGGGACTAGATACGTCACTCGCTGTCCCGACATTTATTCTCGCCGCTCAAAGGACTCGCTCGTGACGGTTAATCGCGATCCATCTCTGAAAGACTTGCGCTGGTTCGCCGGTTTGTTGATTCCCTTTGCCGCCTTGATGTGTTGGCTGTTGATTCGTCGTGGCGTCGCCGTTCCTGTTGCTTATGGAGTGGCGACGACCGGTGCGGTGATTGGTGTTGTAGGTTTGATTGCTCCCCAAGCCATTCGTTGGATTTACGTCGGGTGGATGTTGGCGGTCACTCCCATCGCGGCTGTTGTGACTTATGTGCTGATGGGAGTGGTCTTCTTCGGAGTTCTGTGGCCCATCGCCCTGCTGACGAAAGCCAAGCAACGCGACGCCTTGAAATTGAACTTCGACAAAGACGCCGCCACCTATTGGGAAGACAAGCCACAAGTCACGTACCCTCGTCGCTACTTCCGTCAGTACTAACTGGCCGCGACGAATCACGGTCTGACTCGCGCTGATTCAACTCGCAACTTTTGGATCACGATCATGTCTGGCACTGCCAATGTCCGCTCGCTCAATGCGATTCGCGAGTTTCGCGCGGCGCTGATCGTGTTCTTGCAACAAGTCGGCGACGCCTTACTGGCGTTGAACGAGCAAGTGTTCGTCGCTGTGGATTGGGTCGAGAACGAGCAGCCTCGGTACTGGGACCGCGAGGTTTTGCGGAGTTACGACCAAGTGGCCGAAACGCGGATCGCTCTCGAAACCAATCGCATGCGAAAGGAAGCCTTCGGACATCGACCGTCATTAGCAGAGGAAAAGAAGGCTCTGGAAACGGCCAAACGTCGCTTGGCTTACTGCCAGCAGAAGGTCGAGATCGTCAAACAGACGAGCATTAGTTTGAGGCACGAAGCCGACGAGTTTCTCGGACGACTGTCGACCTTGCAGCGCGCCGTCGAAGCAGACTTGCCCAAGATGATCGGCATGCTGGAGCGGATGCTGATGTCACTGGAAGCGTACTCGGAAACCGCAGAATCCACCGAGGCGACCACGGACTCAACGAAGTAGCGCAGGTTGACTGAAGAAGAGAGTCGCTCGCCGAGTTGTGATTCAAATTACAGCATCGTGCTGCGACGAGATCGAAGACTGGCATCTGCGAGTTGCGTTGAAACTGCGTCGGCTGCTTTTTGTTTGAGAACGCGCTCCATAACATCCCGCCCCTTTCGCCGACCGCTTGCTTCCGAATTCAGGACGATCATGAACTCGCCGCTAGAGACCATTCGCAATATTGGCATCGTTGCTCACATTGACGCTGGCAAGACTACGACCACCGAACGCATTCTCTATTTCACGGGCACTCAACATCGAATGGGTGACGTCGACGACGGCAATACGACGACGGACTTTGATCCTGAAGAAGCCGCGCGCGGCATTACGATTTACTCGGCTTGCGTGACGACGAAGTGGAACGGAACGACGATCAACATCATCGACACTCCCGGCCACGTGGACTTCACGGCTGAAGTCGAACGCAGCTTGCGAGTGCTCGACGGAGCCGTCGTCATTTTCTCGGCAGTCGAAGGCGTGGAAGCTCAAAGCGAAACAGTCTGGCGACAAGCCGACCGTTACAACGTCCCGCGGTTGTGCTTCATCAATAAGCTCGATCGCATCGGAGCCAACTGGCAACGCACGCTCAATCAAATCGAAGAGCGGCTGTGTCTGCCAACCATCGAAGCCATTCGCAAAGAAGTGCTGCCTGTGAATGTGCCGGCCAGCGAGATCGGCACCGACGTTCCTAATCCCAATCGCTCGATCATCGACATCATCGACCGCACGGTGCTGACATTTGGCACCGAAGAAGAAAACTGGAAGGTCACGTCGACACCGGCGGAAGGCGAGCTGCTCGAATTCATCAACGAGCGACGCGGCAAGATGCTCGACATCGTTTGCAGCTACGACGAAGCCGCGATGGAGAAGTACTTCGCGGACGGAGATCTCACTGCCGACGAGATTCGCAACGTCATTCGCAAAGCGACCATTGAAGGCAAGTTGATTCCGGTGTCTTGCGGCACGTCGCTCAAGTGCGTCGGAGTGCATCCGCTGCTCGACAACATCGTGCGATTCCTGCCCAGCCCGATCGATCGCCCTGCGATCTCTGGCACGGACCCGACCAAGAAGGTTGAGACCATTGTCCGCCGCGAGCCAAAACCATCAGCTCCGTTCTGCGGTTTGATCTTCAAGATCGTGGCCGACAAGCACAACGACCTCTACTTCATGCGAGTCTATTCGGGCACCGTGAAGTCCGGTTCGAGGATGCTGAATCCACGCACCAACAAGAAAGAGTTCGTCACTCAGCTCTGGCACATTCAAGCCGACTCCAAAGAGCGAACGGACCAAGACGAAGCTAAAGCTGGCGACATCGTCGGCGTGGTGGGCCTGAAGGAAGTCGTCACGGGCGACACGCTCTGCGAACCCAAAGAACCGGTCATGCTGGAGAAGATTCGCTTCCCAGAAACGGTGATCTCGATGGCCATCGAACCTGAGTCGAGCGGCGACAAAGACAAGATGGAACTAACGCTCAAGCGACTGTCGCTGCAGGATCCGACCTTTACTTGGAACATCGATAGCGACACCGGGCAGACCATTGTTTCGGGCATGGGCGAACTCCATCTGGAAGTCATCAAGAACCGCATGGAGCGCGACTTCAACTTGAAGGTGAAGGTCCACAAGCCGCGCGTCACCTACAAAGAAACCTTCGCCAGCGAAGTGCTTGTTGAAGGCGTCTTCGACAAAGAAACGTCGACCGGTCCGAGCTACGCCTGGGTCAAACTGCGACTGGTTCCTAACCCAGACATTGTTGGCGTGAAGGTCTTCAATGACTTGAAGGGCGAGGCGATTCCGCCGATCCATCGTGATGCGTTGGAACGCGCGGCACGCGACGAAGCTCAGACGGGGCTTAATGGCTACACCATGACGCAGTTGGAAGTGCATCTCGTCGAGTTCAAGCACATCCAAAACGCGACCAACGAAGCCTCGATCTATGCCGCCGTAGCCAATGCCTTCGAGTCCGCCGTCCAAAGCGGTGGCTCGGTGGTGCTCGAACCGATCATGCGACTCGAAGTCGCGTGCCCCGAGGAATCGGTCGGCAACATCCAAGCAGACCTCAATGCTCGCCGCGCCATGATCACATCGTCCGAGCCGCGCGGTGTGTTGTTCGTGATCGAAGCCCACGTCTCGCTGGGCAAGATGTTCGGCTACTCGTCGGTCGTAAGGAGCATGTCGCAAGGCCGAGCGTCGTACTCGCTTGAACCTCATCACTACGCGCCGGCGCAGAACGTCTCGGAGTTCTAGTGCGCTGGGCTTCGTCGCAAGCTCAGTCTCAGTCGCGGAGCGACTGAGCTACGTAGGCGAGTCGCTCCGCGACTCGCTGCATCGACATCTCAACCTCGGATCAATCGCCCGCCGTCGGGGCCGGCTCCGGGGCCGAGCTCAATCACGAAGTCTGCGGCGGCCAAGACCATCGGATCGTTCTCAACGATGATCAGCGATTGGCCGACTTCCAGCAGATCATGAAAGCACTTCAGCAAGTGCTCGACATCCTGCGGATGCAACCCGGTCGTTGGTTCGTTCATTAGGACGAGCGTGCGACGTTGGCTGCGCGCGAGAGTTGCAGCCAGCTTGAGTCGTTGAGCTTCACCGCCCGAGAGCGTGTTGAGTGGCTGGCCTAAGGTCAGATAGCCCAGCCCGACATCCTTCAAACTCTTGAGCCGTCGTTGCAGTCGACGCTGACCTTTGAAGAAGACAAACGCGTCGCTGGCGGTCAGCGCGAGCACATCTGCGATCGACAAGTTTCGCCATGTGATCTCCAACGCTTCGCGCGTGAAGCGACGGCCGTTGCATTCGGGGCAGTGCATGACGACGTCCGCCAAGAACTGCATGTCGATGGCGACCGAGCCCGTACCTTCGCACTTGGGACAACGTCCACCGGCTTCGTTGTTGAAGCTGAAATAGGCCGGGGACAACAACCGGTTCTTTGCTTCGGCTGACTCGGCGAAGAGTTTGCGAATCTCATCGAACGCCTTAAGCCACGTGGCGGGGTTTGAACGACTGCCACCGACGAGCGGGGAATCATCGACAAGCAACGCCTGCTCGATCGCGTTCGCACCAAGCAACTCGTCGTACTGGCCGACGGGAGTAACCGAGCAGCTTTGTTTCAAAGCTCTGCATAGCGCCGGCCACAACACTCCTTCGAGCAACGATGTCTTGCCCGCTCCGCTCACGCCGCTGATGACGCACAAGCAGCCCAATGGAAAACGAGCGTTGACCCCGTTCAAGTTGTGATGTCGGACGTTGCGAAGATCGATCCATCGCGTCGAGTCGGAGACGCGGCTGGCATGCTTAAGACTCGAAGTCGCCACAACTTCTCCCCTCGCCCCTCGGGGGAGAGGGGCTGGGGG
>OMIV01000365.1 GCA_900299185.1 Planctomycetaceae bacterium | reverse complement strand
GAAGCCGAGCTACGCGCCTTGTGGAGTAATCCTGACACCCGCGCCAAGCTGCTCGAAGGACTCGCCGAGAAAGGTTTCGGAACCGAGCAAATGGCCGAGATGCAACGCATCATCGACGCCGAGAAGAGCGACTTGTTCGACGTGCTGGCTCATGTGGCGTTCGCACTGACGCCGCTCACCAGAGAAGAACGAGCCGCTCGCGCGAAGCAGGAGATCGACACGCACTTCGGCAGTAAGCAACAAGCCTTTCTCGACTTCGTGCTGGCTCAGTACGTGAAGCAAGGAGTGCAGGAACTCGATCGCAAACAACTCTCGCCGCTGCTGAAGCTGAAGTATGCCGCTCTCTCGGATGCCTTCGCCGATCTTGGACGTCCTGAAGAAGTTGGACGAGTTTTCGCGGAGTTCCAAAAGTATCTCTATGTTGGCACTGCGTAACTCGGATGCGAGCGTATATTCCCGCCAAGAAGGAGTGATTCACAATGAGCGGGATTGAGAGTCTTTCTGCGAATGATGAACTACTCATGGTCGCACTGTTACGCGGTGAGAGCGTTCGTAGTGCGGCTGAAGTGGCGAACGTGTCACCCGCGACTGCTCATCGTCGGCTTCGTGAAGCACCGTTTGCACAAGAGCTACATCGCCGCCGATCCGAGATTGTCGAGACCTCATTCGCACGACTGCTTGCAGCAAGTAGCAAGGCCGCTGATCGGCTTTCTGAGCTTGTGCAGAGCAGCGACCCAAACCTTGCGTTGAAGGCGGCTAAAACGCTGTTGGAACTCAGCCTGCGAATGCGCACTGAGATTGAGTTCGATCGACGACTTGCTGCACTCGAAGAACGAACTGCGAGCAAGGAGCACCAGCATGCTTAGGACGCGACTACAACGAGTCGAGAAGCTCATTCAATCACAAGTAGCACAGCAGCAGCCGAGAACAACACGTGGGCCTGGAGTTGCTACGCCCGAGCGAATCCGGCGGCTCTTTGATGAAATCAAGAGACGTGAAGCGGAGGGTGAACTGCTGCCGCCATTCGACTGGGAAAGCCCGTCTGAGAATCCCGTTGTTGAACGAATTCGCCTTCAGGTTCTGGCCAAACGAAACGCACAACGCATCGGGGAATAACATGGGAGACCGAAAGCGATGGATCGCGTCACGAAATTGAGACGGCTGGAGTCGCAGAATTGGGCCTTCCAACGACGAACGAGCGATGCTTCCGACTTCTGGCTCGCAGTTCGCACGGCTTAGACCGCGATTATCAAACACGATATATACTCGGCGATCATTGCTATTGAGCGTGTCGATGGCGGTGTCATCCAGTTGCGACGCGACGGTCGCGAAATGCGTCGTGCTGCGGCGGTGCTCATGCAACTCGCCTATGGACTACATGAATTGGCAGACCGATAGAGAGCCCCGGTCTCTTAGGTTCTCCGAATGCAATTACGCGAAATGATGTTCTTCCGACCGCTCTCAATATATACACACAGTCCATTCCGTTAGCGGATAGTGTGGCAATTCTGTTGTGGCGACTTTCTGACTCTTGCTCCGTTAGTACACTGCGCAGCAACGGCGACGGCTAGAGTAGCTCTCGAAACCCGGAACCTTGACCGGTGCCGCCTGCCGTTTCTTACTCAAGGAGCCAGTGATTCAAGGACTGGTGTGATGGCTGTTGACGGAAAGGCAAAACTCACCGGCGAGGAGTTTGCGGAGCTATTCGAAGCAGAAGGCTGCGGGAGTACTTTCACTGTAGGCGAGGATCACGCGAACGCCCTGCGGAAGCTCTGGAACGCCCTATGGCCAGATTTGGTTCCTGAGGTCATCAGACGCAAGCTAGCAAACGACCATCCTGCCGACCGAGATATGCTGCAGCGCTGGCTTGAGTGGACTGGTCGAGATATCCCCGGCACGCATAGGCATTGGAACGAGCTTGCAATCTGGTGCGGTCTTTCGCCGAACAACAATCTCACCGACGACTGGATCGAAAGCGTCCTAATTCCGGTGATGGTGAATAAGCACGAGGCACACGAGGCAGATGCGCTCCGCGCAGCAGTAGCACATGCCACAACAATCAACCGGGATGAAAGCGAGAGCGACGCTCAGCATCGCGATCCGCTTACTGTCCTTCGAGAACTGCGGGCAAAGATCAATCCCCTAAAAGCAGACGCCCTCGCAACCCGAGCAACAACGCTCGAAGAGTTAAGAGAGCAGCTTCAACACCCTCCGACGTTGGAAGTGCAGCAGCGCCACCTTGAGGCAATCAAAAAGCAATTCAGTGAAGCGCCATCGCTATTCAAGACCGTCATCTCATATTGCGAAGTTGAGCGCGTCGCACAGTCACTTGCCGCCGCCGAAATTATCGCACCGCCGCTGCCTCAGAATTTGCACGCTCACGAACTCCGAAAAGCATTCGCCGAAGAGTTCCTTCGTGGCAAACCAGCAAGCACTGCAAATGACGAAGTTGACGACAAATGGCGTAACCGTCGTCCAATCAGCGATTGGCATGATCGTTATTGGGCCGCCGCTGATCAGTGGCTCGCAGCGTGCATCGAACAACTACGAGATCATCTGACCGACAACGAATCTGAACAGACCGGCGAGACGTCGCACGATCAAAGTGGCAAAGTCGAGAAGGTCGATGAAGTCCCGCTTGCGGCATTGAATGCACCGAATCCCGCTAAGAAGTTGCTAGTGAACTGGTATGAGATCGCTGATGCAGTTGGACGTGGCAATGACGACAAATTTCGCAGGTTAATTAAGCGGCTGAGCGACGAACGAGACGGTCCCATCCGTGTCATCGGACAAGGCAAGCAACCGGAACTCATTGAGCGAGATCAACTCGTCAAATGGTGGAACGGGCTTGCCGAACAACATGAAAATGCGATGGAACTGGATGAGGAGCACGCTGCAAACGTCGCTGGCTCGGTTGGCGAAGGTGCGAGTTTCAGGCACGGACGCTCGGCTGTAGTACTGCCGGAGATTGGAGGTAGTGAGAAGAAACGACGTAATGCGCGACCTCGCTGAAGGTCGGAAAAGGTCGCGAAACATCCACAAACATCGTCGTGAGACGCTGCTGCGAATGAGTTTCTGGGGGCGGATGAAAGCCCCAAGCAAATTCACTTCGGAGCCTCAATCGTGGAAGACCTCATCTCAACGACGGCAATTGACCATCGCCTGAAATGGTCGCTCGGACATGCAGAGTCATTGGCCAAACGCGGAAAGCTGCCGCACTACAAGTTGCCGGACGGCTCGATTCGATTTCGATGGGTGGAAATAGAGGCCCTCATCCATCGAGTACCCGTTGCGAACAAAACGCATGCGATCGAAAGCGAGGCAGCTCATGGCTAGTACCTCGCACGAGTTGGTCGTTGATACTCACGCTCTTGTTGACATCAAGGTCGTCACGAAGCTGACCTCTCTCAGTGCTGCGACGACGTGGCGAAATAATGAGCAAGGACTTATGCCGCGCGGCCTGAAAATAGGCCGCTCAGTACGCTGGCGGCTACGCACCGGCGATCCAAAAACCGGCATCCTCGATTGGATCGAAGCTGGGTGCCCGCGATGCGACTCGCCCGAAAAGACGGAGGGCTCGCATCATGTCGAATAGGGACCAAACACGATTCGCGATTGAGCTACACGCTCTCGATAGCCGTGATATCCCGGCGACTTACCGACTTCGTCGCTTGGTGAAATATACGCTGCGAGCATGCGGTCTGCGGTATGAGGATTGTTTTATATTGCCGACCTACAAGAATATCAGGGTTGGGGGCGTTTGTGCTACTGTCGTTGATAATGCCGCAAGCGGGAGTATCAGCAATGGCGAGTAGCACTGATTGGGCCATGCCGATCGAGATCTCGAAGTTTCTCGCGATCGTCGAATCGAAAACTTTGTGGCTGAAGCTGCCGAAACGCGCTGTGCTCGAAGTAGGGCCTGCCGCGCAGACGCTGGGTGGGCTATTGGCGACTACAAACAAGTCGACGTTCCGAAAAGTCGAGTCACTCGCGCAACACGCGATGCTGCCTTGTGCGACGGTACGCAAGCACCTCGCGTTGCTCACGGAAAAGGGATACCTACAAAACGACGGGCGCGAGTCGAGCGGCGGTCGCAAGAAGCGGCGAACTTGTACGAGAGTGGTAACGAATAAGACCAAGCAGGCTGCGACGGATTATTTGATGCTGCCGTTTTGGGCGGCACGCGATGCCGACCTTTCTTGGGGCGCAAAGGCCGTACTCGCAGATGTAATAAGCAGGCTGGCTGCATGGCAGCACGAACGCCTCGGGCACTGTCTCTTATACACATCTGACGCTGCCGACGAAGG
>OMIV01000364.1 GCA_900299185.1 Planctomycetaceae bacterium | reverse complement strand
GTTCTGAGTCCTCGCTCAAGCCGTACCGGTTTCACTGGTCTCGCGGCAAACGATCAATGGCCATGAGATGCCCTCACTCGACGATCTCAGTCTCGGACTCGACGCACACTCGTGGGCTGATGCATTCCCCCCCTTTCTTCTGGATAACCCCAAGTAGACAGTAGCGACAGCAACGAGCCGACAGGCGAGGCGGCATCGCTGCTGTCGTCGTTACTCGTCTTTAGACTCGTTAGAATATCGGTCGATTCGTAAGATGTTGTGGCGGAGTCACTTGTGGATCGCAGTTAACGATTTTTCAGTCTACTTCCTGCAATTCCCGGTATTTAGCCTGGTCCCGAGTGCAATTCACAGAATTAAATCGTTCGGTCATGCAATCCGATTTCGCCCTCCCGCATCCAGTAATCGCTGAGCAGCTGTAATCAGCTCCGGTGCAAGTCTCGTTTTGCAGTTCAGCTGGCGACAAACACGCGACTCCGTCCAATTCAGCTGAGCAGCAAGCTGCTTGGACTGGATACCGGCTGCTTTTAGCTGGGTTCGAATCGAGTCAGCTGTCGGAGACTGAGCGTGCTGGCACACGACGTTCTGCGAAACCGACCACTCACCTCCTGGAATGAAGCTGAACCCAAGGCGCTCGGCAAACCACCGTCGCCAGCGGATGAGGTAGTCTGCTGGTGCAAAGATTCTGAGTGAGCACGTCTTTAACCACGTCCGCGAACGTCCTTCCTTGACCATCTGACGGAGTTGATCGAGCGACCGCCATTGCCCACGTTTGTCGACCGCGGCTGCCACGAGACCGAAGGATTCAGACAGGAGTGCGAGATCCTTGAGCAGGATGCCAATCCACTTCCAGATTCGATTCTCATCCATTTCAGAGGATGCGGGATAGCCAAGTCGGCGGAGCCACCCACCCTGACACTGCATGTTTGGGTCGAATTCCCCGAACAATCGGTACCCGCGTCCACGCAACTTCTTCAGGTTGCCTCCGAAAGCGATGTACTCCTGACTTGGATCAAGGACTGGGCATGGAACTCTTGCCTTTCCTCGCACAGCCAAAACACTCGCGTTACGGATCAGGACCATACGGGGAACCATTGAACGCTGAACGCCCACTTGCTTCCAACGAGTTCGTTCTCGCATGAGTCCTTGGACGAGACGGATTTGTCGGATATTCAGGCCCGCCGCTTGACCAAAGAGTTGAACTGGAAGATACGCGTGATGGACTTTGTTTGACCTCACCAGCGAGTCAAGCACTGTCGTTGTTTGGCCTTCGGCTTTCTTGTTGAAGTCGAACTCTGCATGTTGTCCGGTGATTGTTGTGCAGAGATCACGCATCTCGCCCCAGTAGTGCTCAAGGGGTCGAAGAATGTAGTGCTCGTGCCTGACTCCAGACGCGTGCATGGGACAGTTGGCCGAACATCTTTCTGGCAGAATCTGGGAGTTCAGTTCGTTGATCTGAGAGTTGAGTCGTTCATTTCGCTCGCCAATCGAATCTTGCGAGTCGGGATCGATCTCAACAAGGTTCCTCCGCACCGGAATGGCTTCTTCGCGCTCGTTCAAGAGACGACGAACTTCCCTACGTAATGACTCCTGCGTCGAACGTCTGCTTCCATCCATTTTTGTTACCCGACTACGCCACTCTTTCGACGGCGACGCGCCACCGACGCACGAGGCGACCATTTCATCTGGTATCCAGATCATGCTGCGACGTTGTTCGTAAAGCCCGTAGAACCCCAGCCATATCAGAGTCTGATGACAATGGAACTTCGGCCTGCCTCGGCCGACGTCAATGAAGCAGGGGTCAAGGAGTTCTGTTACGAATGCTGTCGGCACCGGGACAAAGTCCGGGATAGAGACAGGATACGCCGGTCCTGGAAGCGGAGCGGCATATTTGTCGGCATTCGCCACGACTGGCGATTCAACCGAGATCGTCGCTTGAGACTGAAAGCTCTGGCCCAGCAGATATCCAAGAGGTCGTGAGTCGGGGCGGCTGCTCGCTTCGTTGAGTTTGCGCGCCAGTTCCGACTCCGGCCACGGAGGAACAGAACTGAGGTTGTACTCGCGGAGCAGCGGCAATGCCTGAGCGTGGGAGAGACCAAACCCTTTGACCAAGCAGCAGGCCACAGCAAAAAGGCGATCATGTCCATGATTGCCCGAGACTGAAGCGGGCATTCTCTCAACGTACTTACGCGCACGTTCAATCAACAATGCCTGATTGATCGCGATTGGCACACTCCCCTCGCATACTTCGCGCGATGGCAGGGTCAACCGAGAGAGTATGTCCTCGCTGACCACAATACTGTTCGCAACGAACTGAAGAGAAGAATATCGATGCGGTCGCTCTACAGTGGACGCTCCTTTCGCCGAAAGCGTCCCGAACAGCTTCGTCAATTGAGACGCTGAGGCGACGCTTGTGTCAATTCGCACGGCGTCTGAGTCGAATTCCCTCTTGAGTATCCTCAGAACTTCGTGCGGGCGCTTATCGTCTCCTGGGAGATCGACACGATAATAGAGGTGGTATCCATTTCCGCTATCCGCTCTGATCGGGTGCGGGAATCCGTAGCTGGACAGAAAAGCCGCAACGCGATTGCAGACATCCAACGCGTGCGACTTCTCCAGATTGGTTGCAGAGAGGCCAGGAGGCCGTTCTGGGTCAAGATCGATCATCAACCATAAACGACGCAAAATATCCTGGTCGCGTGCCAGGATTCCTTTTCGGACGGGTTGAACGCGATTCGGGCAACGATTGAGAACATCTGGATTTAGCGGATTCAGCGTGAAGTGAACCCCTTTCGCGGTTCCCGAAAAAATCGCCGCTTCACGAGCCATGAGATCAAGATGGTCGAAGTCAAAGAAGCCCGCGTAGTCAATGGGAGTGCTTCGTCCCGGCTCTTCAACGCGTAATGCGACTAGCTGTGTGATTTGTCCTGGGGCCAGGAATACCCGGAGAGTCTGTAGGCAGTCATTCACGACCTGTAACTGGCCATGAACCTCGTTCAGGTTATGTTGAAACGGATTGTTTGAGACGGATGGTGATGCTACCATCGTGAGCACTCCTGTTGCGATCGGGAGAGAATTCAAGAAGGCCGACCTGGCAGGGTCGGCCTTCTTTTTGCCATCTATTGGTGACGCAAGGTCATCTAATTGGCCGTCAACTTCTTACGCCATCGTGAAGCCTCCCATGCGGAAGATCCCGATGGCGATAATCGGTGCCTTTACGCTTTGTGACCTGACTTTCTGAGACGGCACTTCGTCGTGAAACGTAAATTCCCGAAAGCGCTTGCCGTCGTGGGAATCATCCATCGATTTGTCCGTCGAGCTGCTGATCGAGACACTGCCGTCTTGCTGATCTGTCACATGCGTGAGAGTCAGGCGGTTGTCCGTATCTTTGATGATGCAGGGATGCCCCTTGATGCTGTCCGGCCAGCCCTTCTGATCGGGCTCGAACAACATCAGATCACCAACCGCGATCTTCAGTGAGCTGACCGAAACGAGCGGGCAATCTGCGGGAATCTCGAACCAGTAACGCGTAGGTCGATACAACCGCAGCGGCACTTCCAGCATGTCGCCTAAGCAGTCGCCGTGGTCATCGGGCAGCCCCTCGAAGAGGGTTCGTGCAACGTAGAGGGCTCGTCTTCCTGGTTCGGAATTCGGACGAGCAAGTGGCTCACCATCGCCTGAAATCAGCCATTTGGAGTTGATCGCCGGATTACTCGCCACTGCTGCGAGAAACTTCCTGCCCGGCTGCTGGCGTCCGGTAATGATGTTCGAGATGGCCGACTGTGTGACACCGATGTCGGATGCCATCTTCACCTGGACGCCCTCCCAGACGTTTTTCAGGAGCCACTCGACCCGCTTTGCGAGTTCGCTCAGTTCATGATTCATGGGATTTGCTCTAGAGCTGCGTTGACCAATCTGGACGTCATGATTATGATAGTCCATGATACAGCGTTGAGCAACCGCGCAACTTCGCGAAAAAGGTGACCCTGTTGACGACTCCCCATCTAAACCCGGCGGCTGACTGGATCACCCAGCGAGAACTGGCTGGCATTCTCGGTGTCTGCGCTCGGACAGCGTCACTCTGGGCCAAGGCAGGGAGGCTTCAGCCGTTTGAGCACGGATTCACCGCGTGTGGCAGAAGGAAGTACAGCAGAGCACTCGTTCAACACGAACTTCGTCGCCGCTGGGACGAAGCCACGGCACGGCAATCCTCACTTGCCGGAGCCGCTACTGTTTCAGTTCCAGGCCAGTAGGGTCAGGAAGAATCACCCGGTCGCTGTCCAGGGAGTGACTCCGCCGGGATCGAAGTGAATTCACACACGATGGAAACGAAAACACCCGAGCCGACGATCGACACACAGACCGAGGCACTGACTTCAGGGGCTCATGCGGCACGTACCGGTCCCAGCGAACCTCCCCTCTTGGTTGGTCGAGTCGAAGCGGCCCGCTTGTGCGGCGTCAGTCCCGCCTCATGGGATCGACTGTCGGCAGCGGGGAAGAATCCTGGAGCCCTCAAACTGGGGGGACGCGTTCTTTGGAGGCGGACCGATCTGCTGCGATGGATCGCATTTGACTGCCCCAACCGTAAAGCGTTCGAGACGCTGATCTCCGTGGATTAAGACCGAGAAGGTCTCCTCTCGATTTCCGCCCCGGTGTCTCCACGATCTGGCTGAAAACAACTGCGACGCTGCGCGACGCCTTGCGCAAGCTGCTGTAACTTCACACAACCGATGAAAGGACAATCTCATGGCATCC
>OMIV01000363.1 GCA_900299185.1 Planctomycetaceae bacterium | reverse complement strand
GATTCATCGTCGGCGGAATCGTCGAGATCGGAGTGACTCAACGCGGCCGTTGTCGCCAGAACCGGCGGCGCTGCCGTCGGTTCGGATTCAGCGACTGGCTCGGTGTCGTCGTCGCTCGGTTTGGTGAGATCTTCGCCGTGTTGCATGCGACGCCATGCCTTCATTTCGGCGACTGTCGCGGATTGTTCGTTCGCCCAATTCAAGCACGTCAGCGAGTCTTCCCACTGCAGCGACACCAGGAAATGAGTCCACCTCAACAGCGGGAATTCGTCGCGGATCGCTGAGGATTTCTCCCAGACTTGGCGACGTTGCCAGACCGAATCGCCCGTGAGTCCCACCAGCGAACCGAAGTCGGCATCGGTGCGACCCTTCGAGAACTTCTTGGTCCACTGAGCCGCCGCTGCGCCTTCGCGCCACTTCGTGTCCGAACCTCGCGTCACAACCACTTCGATCAGTTGCTGCTCGTTGAGATTCCGAATTGATTCGACGATGTCGTCAGTGCTGACGAATGCCGGTTTAGTGTCGTGACCTATCACGAATTGGCCTCCGCTGTGCCGCTGTGATTCGTTCGGCCGTCTCACCGTAGACGGTCGCTAGTTGTTTCAGCTCGGACTCTGTGACCGGCGGGCCGGTCGCGTTTTCGATGTCGATCAGTCGTCGTCGTGTCAGCCCGGACCTAATAGCCGCGACTGTCACGCACATCGGTTCGGCTCGGTCAAACCAGTGCCTTAACGGAACCATCAGCAACCGAGCCAGCCGCAGACGCGAGGCGATTCTGAGTCGCCCCGCGTAGCTGCTGTTGAACCGATCCAAAGCCGTCATCTCGGCACCTGCGCCAGTGCCCGAGACGGCAAACCGCTCCTTAAAATTCCGCCTTGGAATGTTGGCCGGGGCCGCATGGGCCTCATGTCGGCCTCTACCTCGCCGCCGTCTCCTTCGCTCAGTTCATCTCTTAGAATCTTGACGCCTGTCGGCGCCTCGATGCCGATTCGGCACTTTTCGCCACGCATCCCCAGAAACGTGATGACGATGCCGCCTTCGATAACGATCTTCTGATCTTTCTTCCGTGATAAAACCAACATGATCGCGAGCCCTCCCAAGCTCTAAGGCCACGGCTCCCACCGCGACCAACTCCCTACCGCCTCCCACGCGGTACACTGCCCGTCGAGTCTCAGTTTCAGAACTCGACGGGACAGCGCCCAATTCGAGCCGCACGCGCGGCTCGCTCAACGTTCAAAGATCGTCATCCCCTCCGACAATGATCGTCGCGTCCCTCCCCAGAGTCGCGGCGTATGTCCTGCGAAGACTGCGAGCCATCTCAATCCGCCGGCGCTGCGAAGCAATCAAGAGTTTGCGGTTGGCTTCAACTTGTACCATTTGCAGCTTCGGCACTTGGAACACGTCAACCGCCTCTGCTTCAACGCGGCACTGATCCGCGTATTCGTCCCACGTGTAACGCAGCGGCTGCTGAGCTTTCTCGGCTTCCAGAATCTCGCGCCGAACAACCATGTTCGTATAAGATCGCGGCACCATGACTCACTCCTAAAGTCGCACTCGATCCAACTACTCGTCCGTAATCTCATCTTCCGGTTGCTCTGTCGGTTCGGATCGTTGCGGCATCAATCCCGCCGCCATCGCTAAAGCTCCGAGCACGAATCCGATCAGGATTCCAGCCAGTCCGTAGATCAGTGCTTCATCATCCATGCTGCTGACTCCGTGATTCGTTCGAGAAGGCCGAGAGAGTCCAAGTCACTCTCCCGGCCACGCTTCGATTTCTTCCGCTGTTGTTGCGAGTTGCTTCGACCTCAATAGGACTCCGAAGACTCGCCGCGCGACATGCCCACAACGGAAATTCGGCCTGCCGTCGCGCGTCTGAACCGTGAGCAGTGCGTGCTACGGTTCAGATTTCGCTCGCTCTTCAAGCTCTCGTTCAGATAACAAGCGTTGGCTGATTTCCAGCTCAAACAACCGGCGGCGGCGCGATTCCTCCGCCTGCCAAATAAGGATTCGCATGCAGGCACCTCCGCAGAGAAACAAAAACACGTACCACGCGAAGTTGCTGTTCACTTCATAATCTCCAAGAAGCACGCAGGCTGAGGCAGCGATCTCACCGCACTGACCACGAACTCGGACGGGTTGCGATAACTCCGCGAGTTCATCGTCAGCGAATGTCCCAACACGAAGACTCCCGAGCCCGGTTTGTGACGCTCCAAACGCTCGTTGCACGTTGGCCGACACGGTTGCCACGGCAGATACAGCCTCCCGAACGTCTTCCGCGTCCGTCCCGCCTTCGTCACTGTGCCCGTCGAGCAATCCAAGCCCGCTTGCTCGTACAACTTCTTCGTGATGTCGTTCCGAGTGCGAGCGGCTCGCGACTTCTCCGGCTCTTTGGTGTCCGGTGCCGAGAAGCCCGGAAACAGGTAGTCGCTCTTGCGCGGTAACCGCTGAATATGAGCCAACGTCACATCGTGCAGAGGGATGCCTTGCAGCTTCGAGGTCTTGCGAGACTTCATAACGATCTCGGGATGAGCCCCCGAAGTCCGAATGTCTTCCCACTTGAGTAAGAACAAATCCACCGGCCTCAAGCCCGTGTTGATTCCCACCACGAACGCGACCTGCAACACCGGAAACGCAGACAAGGACCGATAACACGTCTCGATTTCGGCTTCGGTCAACACGACCGTCTCTTTGCTCGATCGCTCGAACTTCAAGCCCTCGATCTTCCGAGCAACCTTCCGCTTCACTGCGTCGTTCACGACGATTCGCAACGAAGCCCACAAGTTCCTCACGTAGTTCGACGACAATTCCGACATCGCAGCATCGACAGCCACCTGCAACGTCTCCAAGTCGATCCGATTGAGCGTCAATCCGCCCCACGGTTTGTCGTCTGGCCAATTGCTCGGCTGAGTCCACCGCTCGAACCAACTCAACGAGTTCCGAATTTTCTCTTCGGAAGCTCCGGCCAACGTACCTGCCGCAATCCGACTTTCCCGCGACGCCTGCATCCACTGTTCGTAGTGCATTCGCAGCGTAGTTTTCGCTC
>OMIV01000362.1 GCA_900299185.1 Planctomycetaceae bacterium | reverse complement strand
GATGAACTCCCTGATTGGGACTAAGTCGTAACAAGGTAGCCGTAGGGGAACCTGCGGCTGGATCACCTCCTTTCTAAGGAAGCCGTCGGTTTTAAACCGACACCACGTCAAAGTTCACGAATGAATCGCAGGGTCTTCAGCAAGGTCATAACGACTCCCAGTCAGAGTAATCTGATTGGGAGTTTTTTGTTTTGTATCCAGATTAAATGGCTCACTGTTCCAAGGTGGTAAGCGTCGATTTCTCGCTATACGCGATGGGCATCGATTGGAACCGGACGAGCCCTTTGCGGATGGAATCGTTTTTTGGTCGATGTTTTACGGAACCGGAAGGGCACATGATGGAATTGGTCGACACAAATGTGACTTTATGTCACTGGCCATTTCGTCGTTTGTATGGGGACGAGACTTCGGAGCTTGTATCCAGTCTGAAACGAGAAGGAGTTCTGTCTGCGTGGGCTGGTTCTTTCGAGTGTGTCTTTCATCGAGACGTAGCTGGAGCAAATGATCGCCTAACGAAGGAGTGTCGAGATCGAGGAGATGGTTTGCTGTTGCCCTTTGGGACTGTCAATCCTTTGTTGCCCGGTTGGCAAGAAGACTTGAAACGATGTGTTGAACTTCATCGGATGCCGGGAATTCGGTTGTATCCCAACTTTCATGGCTATGGACTCGACTCTTTGGAATTTGCGCAGCTTCTTAAGCTCGCGTCCGATCAGCGGATGCTCGTGCAAATCTGCTTGAGCATGGAAGACGAACGTCAGCAGCATCCAGTTTTTCGGGTACCTCATGTTGATCCCGCGGCCTTGGAAAGGCTTGTTCGCGAAACGCCCTTATTGCGATTGCAGGTTGTGAATGCATTTCGTGCATTGCCACCTCTCAAGGCTGCTTCATTGGCTGCGGTTGGGAACGTGAGTTTCGATATTTCCATGCTTGAGTCTGTCGCTGGGGTCGAAAAGTTCGTTCAGCAAGTTCCAATCGAGCGGATCATGTTTGGTTCGCACTCGCCGCTTTTTTATTGGCAGTCGGCACGTTTAAAGCTCGACGAGTCGGAATTGGCGGCGTCTCAGCTCAAGTCGATCGCTTCCGAGAATGCTTTACGACTCTTGGATTCTCTGCGTCGTTGACGTGAGACTGAATTAGCAGTGCGGCTACAACTTAAGATTGTGCTTTCTGGGTATGCACCTGTGTTGCCTCGCGTTTGAGGGGCCTGCTGCGGAGTCGGCGTTCGAATGAAGTTGCAATCGCTGCGCATTAACCACTTTGGTCACTTTTCTGATTTCGAGTTGCCGTTCAACGATGCTTCGTTCGTTGTTTTGCATGGGCGAAACGAGGCCGGTAAATCGACGCTGCTGGAGTTCCTTCGAAAAGTTCTCTTTGGCTTTGATCTCCGCGAACGATTCAGTTTTGGCGAAGCCGTTGAGTTAGGTGGGCGGTTGGCGTTCGATTTATACGACGGCCGGCGCGTTGATCTTTCACGTCGTAAAGGTCGCAAGAACACCGTGCAGGTTCAGATTGACGGAGTCGATTCCGGATTGGACGAAGCTGGTTTCAAGCGGCTTATTGGTGACCCAGATGCCAATCTTTTCAAGTCGATTTTTGCGTTTGGGCTGGATGAGCTTCGGAATGCGGACGAGTCGTTGAAGCACGAAAGCCTGCGTTCTGCGTTATACGCTGGCGGTCTGGGTGCAGGGCTAAATCCACAGGCGTTGCTGGAAGATTTTGAGACTCAATCGGCGACGCTCTTTAAGAGTGGTGGCAGCAAGCCTGTGATCAACGTGGTGAGTCGTGAGATTGCCTGCTTGATGAAACAACTGCGGGGGAGCATCGTCAAACCGGATGATTACCACGATCGCGAGCGGCGATGGCGTGACGAACAAGCTCGTGCCGACCAATTGACGCAGACACTTCGCGAATTGCGATTTGAGCAGTCAAGAATCGACGGAGTTTTGAAGGCGTTGCCGTTATGGACTGAGCAGCGGCAGTTACTCGCAGAGCGTCGTGTCATTGTTCTTCCATCAACATTTCCAGTCGATGGACGGCGGCATTTTGAAACCTTGACTCGGGACTTACGGCGGATTCAATCGGAGTCTCTCCAGTCGGAAAGCGATTTGAGTCAAACTCGGAATCAATTGAGCCAAGTGCGAGTCGACAATGATGTGCTTTCGCTGCAAGCCGAGATCTCGGAATGCTGGGAACTGACAAGTCAGTTTCGTGAAGCTCGTGATGAGTTGCCTGAGTTACTTCGCAAGCTTGCGGCAGGCACGAGTGATGTTGAAGCCAAGTTGCAACAACTTCGCCCCGGATGGAATCTGGACACACTCAAGAACTTTGAGCTGAATGCGGCGGCGAAACACGCTCTCGGCGATTTGAAATCGCAACGGGACGAGAGACGAGGGCAAGTGACCTCGCTGCAAGCCAAGCTCCAGGCCGCGATTGAGCTTCGTCAGCAAGCAGAGGACGAGTCGTCGGAGCTTGGTGGCGAGCATGATGTCTCGCGGTTTGCATCGTTGATCGAGCAATCGAACGACTACTCCGCCGAAGCGAAGTCGCTGCTTAAGGAGCGAGAGGTTCGACTGAAGTTGCAGAACAGCGCCAACGCGCAACGGCTCAAGTTGATGCCCCCTCTAACAGATGGCATCGCGTCGCCGGAAAGGTTGGCCGTGCCGCCAAAAGAGCTGGCGCAGAAGTTCGAGACAGATCTTCGAGAGGCCAATTCGCGACTGATGACGCTCAACTCAGAATGCTCGTCAAAAGAGGCGGCCTTGCGTCAGTTGCAAGATCAGCTTCGGCGTCTGGAAATGCAGCATGGAACAGTGCCGACGCGCGACGAAGTCACTGCCAGTCGGCAACAGCGGGACGAACGCTGGCAACGGATTCGCGTCTTGTTCATCGAAGGTGATGCAGTTTATTCGCCGGTCGAGTCTCATGATTTCGAAGCCTCAATCGAGACGGCGGATCGACTGGCGGATGAGATCTACGAGAACGCCGATGCGGTCTCGCAGCGCGAGCGGTTGCATCTGGATATCGAGCAGGCGAGCGTTGAGCTGGCAGCTTTGCAGGCAGCTGTTGAGAAGCAGCATGCCGTCATTGAACGGCTTCATGTGGATTGGCGGTCGCATTGGATGGTTGCCGGAATTGAGCCGTTGCCTCCCGAAGTGATGAGTCGTTGGATTGATGAGCATGCGAAGTATGTCGCGTTGATGAATGATCTCGGTGCGAAGGACGTCGAGATCGAGTCGCTGTCAAATCGTTGTTTGCAGTTTGAGTCCGCGCTGCAGTCAGCGATTGCGGAGAGTGGACTCAATGCAAAGCTCGCGGCTGCGTTTGATGTGAAGTCGGCTTTGGGGTTCGCTCAACAAACGGTGAAGGCTGCTGAGACCGCGCAGGAACGACGTCGGTCGGCGCTGGGGGCTCGTAAGAAACAGCAGCAAGCCATCGAGCGACTTGAAGCTGAGCAACGCGAATTACATGCCCGCGAAGTTCAATGGCAGGCTGACTGGCAGGCCTTGTTGGTGCAACTTGAGTTGCCGAACGATTGGTCCATCGAATTGGCCAGTTCGGTCATTGATCAGTTGATGATGACGCAGGCCGATCTCAAACGGCTTGCTGATCTGCAAGCACGTATCAACTCGCTGCAGTCGAGGATTTCTGATTTTGAGCCGCGAGTCTCTGCCTTGTCGCAGCGATTGTCTGAACCACTTGACGTTGATCGTCCCGAAGTGACCGCGCGGAAGTTACATGATCGCTCTACTCAGGCGACTAATGCGAAGAAGGATCGTTCGCTACTCATTGCGGCCGAGTTGAAGCAAGCGAGCCAACTCGAAACGAAGACGCTCGAACGAACGCGGCTAGAAGAGGAGCGTGCCGAACTCTGGCGTCGAGCCGGTTTGATTCAGGATGGTCATGTCGATCGCGAGTCGTTGCATGACGGCGGCACTGACGAACGCGAGTTGACCGAGAGATATTTGAAGCTCGCCGCGCAGGCTGAGCATGCAAACGAACTCGACAACAAGCTGATTGAGTTTGGACGGCAGCTCGATCTTCTGCGTGGCAGCGAGCCGAGTGCCGAGTTCGAGTCGCGCTTAAACTTGGCAGATGAGATTCAACTGCGAGCGCGGTTGTCCGAGATCAAAGAGCAACTCGGCGAGACCGAGCGTGCCGAGCAAGCAACTCGCGAATTGGCGGGTGGGTTACGTCGCGAGTTTGAATTGCTGGATGGGACGAGTCAGGCGGCAATGCTGCAAGAAGCGGTTGCTCAGAATCAGTCCAAGTTGGTTTCGGAGATTCATCGTTTTGTGCCGCTGGTTTTTGCGCGACACCTCTTGCAGGACGCCATTGCGAGTTTTGAACGTGAACATCAACCGGAACTGGTGCGAGATATTTCGAAGCTGTTCGCGTCGCTGACACGCGGCGAATACACCGAGATCGAGCGACCGACTTCCGATCGCGATGTGATCTACGTGCGAAGGCACGACGGTTCTGAACGCAGTCCCGAGCAGTTAAGTACGGGCACTCGTGAGCAACTCTATTTGGCGATTCGTCTGGGCTACATTCGCCATTACTGCCGTACCGCAGAGCCTCTGCCGATTGTGATGGACGACGTATTGGTGAACTTCGACATCGAGCGTGCGAAGGCAACTTTGGAGACGTTGCGTGAGTTCTCGCGCGACGTGCAGGTGTTGTTCTTCACGTGTCACGATTACTTCGTGGATGTCATTCGCGAGGTGGTGCCAAATGTCTCCGCAGTCTCACTGCCCAGTCGAACAAATCGGAACTGAGACACTGCGGACTTCTGCGACGAGGCTTCGAACTTTGCGTTGCAGACCTGCAAGCTGGCTTCCCTCGGGCGATACTGCCAGCATCTAAGATCAGTCTACTCTGTCTCGAACCGACATCGTTGCGGTTGCTCCTTCTTTGATTGGTGCTCGTCATGAAGTCTTGGGTTTTCCTTTTGATCGCCGTGATGATGGCCGTTGTGACGGTGCTCGGCAGTCCTTCGGAGTGCCATGCTCAGTTTGGGCCTGCGAAAGTGACGACCGCTGAGGTGAGGCGGCTCGAAGGCATTGCGTCCGGTCGAGCATTCGTGGGAACGGTGGAGCCTCGTCGTCGCAGTTCGATTGGCTCGGCAGTCAGCGGTCGTGTTGTGGAGTTCCTCGTGAACGAGG
>OMIV01000361.1 GCA_900299185.1 Planctomycetaceae bacterium | reverse complement strand
TGCTGTCATCACGGTAAGACACCGCCATGCGCAGACTTGCTGATCAACAGCGGCGTGAAGCGAGTCATCGTTGGTATGCGAGATCCGTTTCCTCGCGTGAACGGCGGCGGCATTCAACGACTCGCTGACGCAGGAATCGAAGTGCAAGTTGGGCTGCTGCAAGACGAGGTTGAGCGACTCAACGCTCCCTTCATCAAGTTGGTAACGAGCGGCCTGCCCTACGTTCACGCCAAGTGGGCCATGACACTTGATGGCAAGATCGCGACAAAGACGGGGGAATCGCAGTGGATCTCGAATGAGGATTCGCGAGCCCTCGTGCATGAACTTCGCGGCCGGATGGATGCCATCATCGTGGGAGCAGGTACCGCTCGAGCTGACGATCCGCTGCTGACCGCGAGACCAGCCGGACCGCGCATCGCATCTCGAGTGGTCTTTGATTCTTGCGCGAAGTTGCCGTCTGAGTCACAGCTCGTCAGAACCGCTCGCGAAGTTCCGTTGATTGTGGTCTGCGGTTCGGGTGCGAGATGGGGCGATGTTTCACGTTTGAAAAACGCGGGCGTTGAAGTTCTGCAAGCTGCCGAAGACCGACCGAAGCTCGACGACTTACTCGATGAGTTTGGTCGCCGTCGCATGACGAACATTCTGATTGAAGGTGGCAGCGAGTTATTAGGTCATGCCTTCGATCGACAGCTCGTGGATGAAGTGCATGTCTTCGTCGCACCAAAGCTCGTTGGTGGTAAAGGCGCACCGTCACCCGTGGGTGGAGAAGGTCTCGAACGTATGCCGCAGTTCGATCAATTTGAGCTGCTTGAGCGCCGACCACTCGGCGACGACATCTATCTCCGCACGCGAGTGCTGCCGATTGAAGAAGCTGAAGAGTGCGATGACGAAGACGATTTCGAGAGCTAAGAATCGATCAATGAATGAACCGAGTCGCAGAGCGACTCGCCTACGTAGCTCAGTCGCTCTGCGACTGAGAAGCACCATCAATAGCGATCGTCGTCGGGAGTCGTGTTTATGTTTCGCACCGCTGTCTTGAGTGTGTTGTGTTTCGTCCCGAGCCTGCTGCTGGTCGATCGAGCTGAGGCTGCGAAGTTCAATCGCGTGGTCGATATCGGGCAAACAGCTCCCAAGTGGGACAAGCTGCCCGCGACGGACGACCGCACTTATGGACTGGATGCATTCGCCGATTCGAAGGTGCTGGTCATCATCTTTACCTGCAACCATTGCCCAGTGGCCAAAGCGTATGAAGACCGCATCTTGGCCCTGCAGTCCCAACACAAGGCCGCCGACGTGCGTTTGATCGGCATCAGTGTCAGCAACTACGAAGCGGACCTGATGCCTGAAATGAAGAAACGAGCCGCCGCGAAGAAGTACTCGTTTCCGTATCTGCAAGATGCGACTCAAAAGGTCGGCAAAGCTTATGGAGCGACGAACACGCCGCAGGTCTTTGTCTTAAACCCGCAGCGTAAGATCGCCTACATGGGACGCATTGACGATTCGATGCATCCCGACAAAGTCACCGAGCGATATCTCGAAGCGGCGATCAGCGCCGTCCTAAAAGGTGAAGAACCCGAGGTCACTGAAACCAAGCCTCTGGGTTGCGAGATTCACTACGACAAGGAGTGAAGATCAAGCGGTCCAGCACTGGTTGCTCGCATCACAACGATCGAACTTCGGGATCGTCGGAGAGAAGGTTCTTCAAGCGGGTTTCAACGAGTCTTGATGAAAGCTCTCTGCGTTCTTTGCTGCTCTGCGGTGAGTAATTCTTTTACCACAGAGCAGCAGAGAACGCAGAGTAAAGACGCGGATGCTGTCATCGACGCACGGCTCGGCAGGATCTATTTCCTAGGGCGGTGCTCTCGTTGGTTGCTGGCCCTAGGCCTCTCTCCGAGGCCCCTGCGGGGCGACCTCAACGGACTTTAAGACTGATGCTGAGAGAAGAATCGGGGAGTCTTTCTCGACTCCGGTTTTGCTCGCCTAAGACGCCGTGCGCTGCGCATTGAACTCGGCGATCTGCTCTTCAACGACGGATTTCGGAGACGTCAGTTGTTCGGTGATGCGAATCGCTTTCTTGCCCTTCAATGTTCCTGCCGAACCTCGGAACGTAGGCCGATCGCCGATCAAGATCTCAGCTCCGTCCTTGGCTTTTTGATCGGTCATGATGACATCGCCCACCTCTAGTCCCATCAGATCAGAAGTGGTGAGCTTGGTCGTCGCCATCCTCACGACCATGTTGACTCCGGTGCGAGCAAGCCCGGCTTCAAGCTTGATCTTCTGAGTGTTGTCTTGAGCCTTGCGCTTGTAGGCCATCCTACTATCTGAAGTCAGTTTGTTGGCATGCGATTCAATCGCATTGAAGGGAATGCAGAGATTCAGAATGCCTCGGCGTTCGGCCATCGTGATTTCAAAGCTAATCAACACGACGACTTCGTTGGGCGGCACGATCTGCACCAACTGTGGATTGCTTTCGATCTGCGAAACCCGAGCCTTCAACGGACAGATATTACTCCAAGCATTCTCTAAGGCTTGGATGGCGAGATTCGTCACCTTGCCCGCGATCTTGAGTTCGATCTCGGTCAGCGGACGCTGAGGCGCAGTTTGCGAGCGTCCGTCCTTACCCCCACCCAGAAGGCGATCAACGATCGGGAAGACGATGGACGGGCTAAGGTCCAGAATCAGGTGACCATCGAGCCCTGCTGACTCGATGAGATTGAAGCACGTGGGGTTCTCAAGACTGAAGACGAACTCGCTGTAAGTCAGCTGATCAACGCTGATGAGTTTCACTTCGCAGATCGTGCGTAACAGACCGCTTAAGCCCGCGCCCATCTCGCGACTGAAGCCTTCATGCAACGCTTGAAAGGCTCGCATCTGCTCTTTGCTAACACGCTCGGGGCGCTTGAAGTCATAGACCGTGACTTGAGCACCGCCAGATGTTCGCGGCGCCGCTTGAGGCGCAGTGCCGCCGTCTAACGCAGCCAGCAAGGACTCAACTTCTGATTGGCTTAGAACGTCTGCCATCCTTGGCATCCTCCACTTGTAATCGCTTATCCCCTCAGCTGTCCGCTGCCATGCACCACGTACTTGTAAGTCGTGAGTTCCTTCAGTCCGCAGGGACCGCGAGCGTGGAACTTGTCGGTGCTAATGCCGATCTCGGCTCCTAATCCGTACTCGCCGCCGTCATTGAATCGAGTGCTGGCATTGATATGGACTGCGGCTGAATCCACTTCGGCTGCGAAGCGACGCGAGGCCGGAAGATCGGTCGTCAGAATCGCGTCGGTGTGATGCGAGCCGTGCTCATTGATGTGCTCGATCGCTGCATCGAGTGAATCGATGACCTTCACGGCCATCACCAAGGCCGAGAACTCCGTTCGGAAATCTTGTTCGGTCGCCGCGATGCCAAAAGGCACCAGCTCTAAGGATCGAGGACAGCATCGCAATTCCGTGCCCGCTGCTCGCAGAGCCTCCGCAACTCGCGGCAAGAACGAGGCTGCGATCTCGCGATGCACAAGCAACGACTCAGCCGCATTACAGACGCTCGGACGTTGGCACTTGCTATTCACGATGATGGGAATGGCCTGATCGAGATCTGCCGTCGGATCGACATAGATATGACAGATGCCATCAAAGTGCTTGATGACTGGCATGGTGGCCTCAGCCGCAACTCGTTCAATCAACGACTTGCCGCCGCGAGGAATCGTGACATCGATTTTGTCGCGCAGCTTCAAGAATGCTCCGACAGCCTCACGGTCAGTGGTATCGACAAGCTGCACCGCATCGACCGGCAAGCCAGTTTCGCCCAGAGCCTGCACGATCAATCGATGCAGCGCGTGATTGCTATGAAACGCTTCTTTCCCGCCTCTCAAGATCACCGCGTTGCCACTCTTCACACACAGCGATGCCGCATCGGGAGTGACGTTGGGCCGGGACTCGTAAATGAAGAAGACCACACCCAGCGGTGCTCGGACCTTCGTCACCAACAAACCATTCGGACGAACGTTGCTCTCAAAAACTTCGCCCACCGGATCGGGCAACAGAGCGACATGTTCCAACGCCTTCGCGATGTTCTCGATTCGACCAGCGTCGAGCTTCAAACGGTCAATCTGCGCGGCAGCCATCCCATTCGCTTGAGCCTCGGTAACGTCTTGTGCATTTGCTGCGAGGATGCTTGCCGTCTGCGATCGCAGGAGTTCCGCCGACCGTTTCAGCCATGCGTTCTTTTGATCGCCAGTGGCCACGGCCAACTGCCGCGACGCCGCTCGCGCTCGATCTGCCCAGGAATTTGCGTAGGAATTGAAGTCAGTCATGGTCATGAAATTCAAAGTAGACGATCACACAAGAATCGAAGTCGCACGCACCTTGCAGGCGCTATAAGCAAGAGCCTCGGGTCGAAAATGACTCATCAGAATCGCTCCAAACCCAGGAGGCTAACTGACTTGCTCAATGCCGAGAAGACCGGCCTACGTTCACAGGAAGTCTGAGGTGCGGGGCAGGGTTTGTGATTTGTAGGGTGCGGACCAGCTCGCGCGGATCGGTGGGCCGGCACGAGCTAAGCCAAACTACGACGGCAGCCAGAATGACGATCACAGTGGGATGGCGAGCGCCGGCCCACCAGTCGCTTCGCTCGCTTGTCCCACCCTACTCAAGACCAGAATCGTAAACTCGGTCCCGCATCCGGACGTCAGTCGCAGCCCGGCGATAGAGGTCACACAACGCAGCTTGCGAACGACGCCAATCGAAGTGCTGTTCGACATGCCGCCGACCGGCAAGGCTTAGTGTTTGAGCAAGCCCCGGCGACGCGACCAAACGCAGGACCGCGTCTTTGATGGACTTGCCGCTATTGGGTTTCACCAACAAGGCGTGCTCGTCGTTTCGACACAGCTCGCGAACAACTTCCAGATCGCTGGCCACCAAAGGCGTCCCGCAACTTAACGCTTCCAGAACCTTCAGCGGGCAACATCCCTGATCGCAGTTCCGATCGCATCGAGTCAGCGGCGATAGCACCACATCATGAGCCGCATGCAGCGCCGCAAGCTGTGGCTGGTCGACAGCGTCCTGCCAATGAAGATGGTCACTCACTCCCAATCGCCAGGCCAACTCAGTCAAAAACTTACGCTGCCTCGGCCGCGCAGGCCCGACGAGAGTGAGCTTCACCGGAACATCTCGGTTCAAGAGTGCCAACGCGTCGATCGCATGCGCGACTCCCTGCCACCCCGACATCGTTCCTGAATAGAGCAACCGAATCGGATACTCAGCCGACGGCGGCGACGAACTCCAATCACGAGCCTCGTGATACGCAAACAAACCTAAGTCGACTCCGTTCCGAATCAGTTCGATTTTGGAGTCATCAACTCCGCGACTGAGCAAGTGCCGCCGCGTCACTTCGCTGACGACGATGATGCGATCAGCAGCCTCCAAGCAAACGCGTTCTTGCTCTCTCAACTTGGCGAGCAACTCTCGATCGTCAGCGACGTTGGGGTAGTGATATTTCAACTCGATCGAAGGCAACGCGTTGACTTCATAGATGATGCGGTCGCAAAACTGAGCCTTGTCGCGCGCGATTGGAAAGCCTTCGAAGATCGACCGGAAGTGAGCAAACCGCGGTCTGGTTCCGAGTGCTCCAAAGCGGTGTCGCCACCAATGCCACATCCGAGTTTGGAAGCTGATGACTCGTTCGAAGAGCGTGCCGCCATCAACGCGAAGTGGCTGATGAATCACTCCCTTTGCCGACCACTGTGGAGCATCCAGTAACGGCTCGACGGTCAGCAGATGCACTCGCTCGAACTGCTCGCCCAAGGCACTCGCAAAGGCCGAGATATGAGTCGCCGCACCTTTCGCCGCAGGAAATCGGTCGAACGAAACACTGACGATGTCATCGGTCGTTTGCATGAAGTGTGGCACGCCTTTCCGACCTCCGTGATCGAAGCTCATCGCACCCAACTACTTCTCCTGCCGCGACTCCAGCCACTTCGCGTATTCGGCGTGGGCATAGAAAATCACCTTCGTGTCGAGGCATCGTTCGACACGAGTTGGGCAAGCTATGCTTCGTCAACAACGATCCACACGGAGGCTGTGTCTGTAACGCTAAAGACCTCACCCAAGATTCGCGTTGCGGCAATTGCAAGTCGATTCAGATCGGCGCCGAAATTCAAGACGACGCAACACGCATAGCAGCAAGGCTCCGCAAAACAATTGGCATTGAGATCGTTACTGATTTGCTGCACTAGGTCCAATTGCAGATTACTAAGTCGAGGTCGTCCAATCTCGATCTGCATCATTCGGTTGCCGGTGAATACGATCTTAAGTTCCTGAAGGCTGGGTATGCAGGAAACGTCGAGGTATCGCCCTCGAACTGAAGCATTCGTTTCGAAGCATTGCTGAAACGATCGAGCACTTCGAAGAATGCGATCAAAGAGGCTCTCGTCCTGAATCGGGCGAAAAGCTCCAGCGATCTGCGGGCCAAGTTGCTGCGTCACGAGTGCCTCGAATTGACCGCGTGAAACTGGTCCACGATGCCAGTGGTTCATTTCACCGGGGCTCCGTTTCAAGGTCTATGAACTGCAAAGTCGCGATAGGCCGTGTCCTTACTTCTTCTGCCGTGACTCCAGCCATTTCGCGTACTCCATGTGCGCGTAGAAGATCACGTTGGTGCCGAGTTGATAGCAGGCTTCCCAGACTTCACGCGGCACACCGGAATGGTCATCGGACCAAGCGTCGCCGATATCGCCGGGGTGGTAGTAACACACCAAGCGGCCATCGACTCGCCAGCCATACGCTTCCTTGCCACCGTGAGGAGCGACATACGGCAAGAACGGAATTTGGTACGGTGTGCGATGGATTACATCGTCGAGCGGAATCTGCACCGGCTGCACGTTCGGCAGGATCTGCTTCATCATGGCGAAGAACTGGTTATGCCAATGAGCACTTCCGCCGTTGTCCGCGAAAAGCATCCCGTGTTTGTCGAGCATGTACTCCTTCAAGATCTTCAGCTCGGACGATGACATCTGAATGTTCTTCTGCCCGGTCATGTAGACGAACGGCGGTGACTTCTCGGCGGGGAAGTTTTTCAACTGCGCAACAGGCCGAGACTCGACGGTCTCGTTGATCTTCTGCTTCGTTCGTAAGCCGTACTCAAGCAGCATCAAGTAATCGCAACCGGCGTTTGTGCTGAATTCCTGGTCCCAGTCACCGCCTTGGTATTCGAGGCGAATGAACCGCACCTTCCCGGCCTTCGTCCCGCCAGCGAATCCAGCTCCGGTGCCTGCGCCGTAACCGACCGCGTATTGATGAGCGGTCGCCTCTTGAAGCTGCAGCTTGATCTCGTCGATCGGTGGCACCTTAAAGCTGATCGCGCTGAAGGGATTCACGACGAACTTCTTCTTGATGACCTTCTCGACCTTCACCGTCTGAGGCACGGCCATCTGAGCTTGGCCGCCGCCCGCCGGCATCTCGTAGATCTCTTCGCAGCCGCCCAACTGCGTCGCCAACCAAAACAAGATCAAGAACAACAACGAGTAAGTCGAGAACGCCGTCAACGACTGATTCAGCTTGTTCGCGCGCGTGCCATAGAACCACGCATCAGGGTCGAGTGGGTTGCTGGTGCGCGGCTTCTGAGTCACTGCCGCTCCGCTGGCCATCATCGCGATGAGTTCATCGGCGCTGACCGGTCCTAACGCCTCGCGCCGCTTACGCTCGATCTCTTGAGCCGCTTGATCCAGTCCCCACACGACCCAGCCGAGACCGATGCCATACAACGCGAACGTGCCCCACCAAGCCAGCTCGACACGCAACCCATTGAGGTTCATCACATCGCTCAGCATGAGGCTCGCATGCCATACCGGCGCATAAGCGAGACTCGCGCACGTCGCGATCCTCAAGAAGCCGCGTTTGTCCCGTCGATAAGTCGCGACGGTCCAAGCCACCATTGCCATCGCTGCGGGTATCGCGGTGGCGAGTGCAAGTCGTCCCGTATCAAGTCCTAAAAGCCCATCGAACTTTTGAGCCCACATCCAATCGGCTAGCGCGACAAGCCACACCGCGTCTACGATCGCAGTCGCTGTGAGGAGAGTTCGTTGTTTTGGATGGGGTGCAGTCATCTCAGTGGGTCGCTCTGCGTTGCTTGAGGGGCTCGACAACTCTGCCAAGAAGCAGGTCGACAACTCCTTAAATCAGTCCGGGAAACCTTGCGTTTCTATCTATTTCAGATCGTCCAGCAGCGTGTCGAGATCCTTCTCACGCGGATTCTTCTTGGGGTCTGTATTTTTAACTTCATCCAGTCCCATCGCCTTCGCGGCCTTCTGGACGTTGTCTGCCGAGGGCTCGTCGCCGTTTGACTTTGCGGCGGTCGCGGCGGCCTCGGACTTCTCCGATTTCGCAGCCGGTGCCTCAGACTCAGCCTTCTTCGCCGCCTTTGCCGGAGCGGCCTTGCTCGCCGCTTTCGCGTCGGACTTCATTACGTAAGGCCCGACCGTGAAGATCGCCAAGAACACCGTCGTCCACACGGTCGCTTGAATGGTCGCCTGAATGAGGCTGCTTTGAGCGATCGCTCCGAGCATTTCTTGCGGGCTCTTGCCGCGCAGGCCGTTGATGAATTGTCGAATCTCCGTCGCCGACGCCGCTGCTTCTTTGCGGACTCGCGGGGCATCGCCGATGGGTTTCGACAGATAGTCGTTCTGATGTGGATCGGACATAAGTTACGGCTCCTTGTATTGGTCTTGCCGCTCCCCTGAGGGGCACGGTTCAACGATCTGCTACTTCTCTTCTTCCAGAATATGAACCAAATCGCCGCCCGCTTGGCTGATGGCTTCGATCACCGGTTCGAACCGTTGAGCGGCAATGTCTTGATGTACTTTTAATGTCACCGTGCGTTGACCGGCCGGCAACTTTCCGAGATTCGATTCAACGGCCTTCGCCAACTGCCCGACGGGAGTTTCTTGCCCGTTGAGATACAGCTTGTTTTCCTTGTCGATGACGATGCTGACTTTCGAATTTCCGGCACTCTCGATGTTCTTCGCTTTGGCCGGAGTCCATTGCAGATGCCCGTCGTCCTGAGCCCGGGCGAGGATCACAAAGAACACCAGCAAGTTAAAAGCGATATCGCCCATCGCCATGCTGGGGACTTCGACTTTGAGTTTTTTTCGTTTGACCTTCATGGCTCTTTGAGTTTCTTGCTGAGTCGTTTGCCAAGAGTTTGTGCGAGCGTGCGACATCCGGGATGCGAGCAAGTCATCGGCTTGCTGACCTCACTCGACCGTCACTTGCTTCTCCTCTTCCAACTGCAACGTGACGATGCCGCCTGCTTCTTCGATCCGCGTCGTCACCGAGATCCAATGGTGATACGGAGTGTCGGGCTTACTCTTCACGACCACGATCTTGTCTTCAGGACGAGACTTGCCTTGCAGCTTCGTCTTCATGCGTTTGACGAAGTCCTTCATCAAGGTCGGTTCGCCATTGATGATGATGTTCTGCCGAGTCAGCTCGACCTGCACGTTCTCTTGCTTCTGTTCTTCCTTCTGAGTTTGGTCGCTCTTCGGAAGTTGTTGTTTGCGACCGCTGTCCGGCTGAGTCGACGCGCAGACCAAGAAGAACACGATCAAGTTGAAAGCGATGTCGCCCGTTGCCGCTGACGGAGGCTCGACCAACAAACCGCTGTTGCGTCGGATCGCCATGAACTAGCTCCCTGCCGCTTCACGGCTTTCGAGAGCCATTTGCAACGTCACCGTCTCGATCAACTCGGTCGACGTCTCTTCGACATCAAGCACGAACTCGTTGATGACGCTCGTGAAATAGTTGTAGGCACTAAAGGCCGGGATGCCGACGACCAGTCCCAGCAGCGTTGTCAGCAGAGCCTCACCGATACCGCCGGCGGCAGCTTCGACGATGTTGACTTCGCCCAACTTCAAGACGATGTCGTCGAACGACGTGATCATGCCCGACACCGTGCCGAGGAATCCCAACATCGGCGCGACGCTCGAAATCGTCGCCAAGATCGGAAGATGCTTTTCCAGCGCTGCGACGATGTGAACTCCGTAGTCCTCCATCGCCTTCACGACTTGATCTTCGATCTTGCCGGCGTCGTAGTTCAGCCGGCGCAGCACGAGGAACTTTCGCAAGCCTGCGCCAAGAATCGCCGGGACCGGCCCCGTCTCTCGATCGCAAAGACCGAGCGCCTCTTCGACACGATCTTCATTGAGCAACTGCCGCACTTGATTACGCAGCGCCGGAGCATCCGAAGCGAGCATCTTCAAACTGCGGAACCGCTCGATGATGACGCCCGCCGCGATGATTCCGCAGAGTAGGATCGGCCACATGAAAATGCCGCCGCGAATCATCCAACCGAGCGCCCCGGTCTTGCAGAGATCATCAAAGACCTCGCTCATCGTCTTGCCAGACGCCGGTACCGACTCGGCATCTCCCGGAGTCTCGCTCTCTTCGGACGGCTTCGCTTCCGCAGGCTTTTCGCCTTGCTGTCCCTCGGCCTTCATGTCCGCAGGCTTAGCCGTTGCGGGCTTCGCATCCGCCGGAGCAACAGCGGCCGGTTCATTATCGAGCGGATTAGACGCAGCAGGAGTTTGATGAGGGAGCAACAGGGCGAAGTAAAGCAATAGAGACATCGATCAGGTCACTCTCAGTTGGAAATCCAAGGGGTTATTTCGTCAGCCAACTCGCTCCGACTTGAGGAGCCCAGCTATTTCAAAGATCGCGCTTCGTCAGCGATGCGATCAACTTCTTCACGATTTGCTTTGTCCTGAAAAAAGGCCACGACCAACACTCGTAAACCTGCAATGACCTTGCTTTCGAGATGCCCTGAATTCGACTTCATGACCAACTCGAACTGAGTACCGCGTCGGACATACTGCTCCACAACGGCATGATCCGCGTCAACGATCCAGTACTCACCAACTCCATGAGCTTCGAAGTCCTCGAACTTAATGCCTCGGTCTCTGCGTTCGGTGCTTTCCGACAAGACCTCAACTACCAGATCGGGAATTGGAAACTTCATCGTATTCGCATCGAGGCTAGTCACCTTGTCCTTGCCGAAGAACACCACGTCAGGCTCGTAATCATTCCGAGGAAAGACGCAGAGACACTTCTCGCCATGCACTTCGCCAAGTCCATTTCGTGAGACATAGGTTCGAAGCAAGTACTCGATGTTGCTCCTAACCATGAGGTGAGCACGACGAGCCGGCGAGTGCATTACGACTTCTCCTTCGATGAACTCGACCTTCTCGGCGTCCGTCATCTCTTCATAGAACCGCTCACGCCGCGCTGCCTCTTGCTCGACAATCGCATTGAGTTCATCGACGTACTCAATCAATCGCGCGGAATGAATGATCGGTTCAAGGACCGAAGATGAAATCGCGACAGCCATGACTCACCCTCTCCTGGCGAAGAAACAATTCAAAAGAGCATCTCGCTCCAAAGCAGTGCTCGGGAACGCTCCAGTTCATCGCTCATGGATTCCCATGACACGCATTGAACGAACATCTGGTCCAATTATGAGTACTCAACTTCAGAAGCAAATTCGGGGAACTCGTTAGAGGCATCTTTCAAACATTCGCACAAGCACCGCGCATCGTGCGACATTCGTTGTTGGAACTGCTGCCACCCATTCAGTCGCAAACGAATCGGCATTTCTATCAATCCAGTGATCGAGTCCCAAAAGGCGGCCCAGTTGTTTCCGTAGAAACTCGGAAATCCCAGTGCTTCCTTCAACAACTCGTGGAGAGCTTTCGAATCCGAAACATCTGATAGATCGATCTCAATTAGCTCGCGTCTCAGTCCCTGTTTGAAATCCATTACACCGCTCCGTCTGAGATACAAGCTACTGCTTACATCGGAACCCGATGAATCGAGCTACGACGACACAAGTATTAGTTGTTGTTCTCAACCGCGTTGGCTTCGGCTTCGAACTGTTGCAGCATCTCGGGCAGTGCGAGGCGGCCTCGGGCGTACTTCGCGCTTTCGCTCGCTGGGTAGTCCCAGCGGCAGCGGTTGTAGCGCCGGAAGGCTTCCTTGTTGTCTTTGCCCTGACGGAAGCTTTCACCGGCCCAGAACAAGGAATCTGAGGCCAACGTGTCGTCCGGGAACTTCTTCACGAAGGCGTCGAACGAGTTGCCCGCCGACTTGTATTCCTTCGCTTTGAAGTAGCACTGACCAATGCGGAAGGCCATCTTCGGTGCGTGCTGATGGCCGTCGAACTTCTCGACGAACTTCTTTCCGACCTCAGCCGCAACGATGTAGTCCTCTTGCTTATAGAAGTGGTCGCTGATGCGGATCATCACGCTCGCGATCAGCGGGCTCTTCGGGTACGTCGCCGCCAATGTCACATAAGCTTCGAGCGCTTGCTCGAACTCGCCACCGAGTTCATACGCCTGCGCCAACTTGTATTGAGCGTCCGCAGCCAGCGGGTGCTCCGGGTACTGGCGCACGATCGTTTCATAAGACTCGACCGCTTCTTGAGTCTCGCTCAACTCCTGCGAGAACTGACCCAACAAGTAGAGGATGCGCGGCTGATACTTCGGATCCGGGTAGTCCTCCATCACCTCGCGCAACAACCGCCGACCGGCAGCGAGATCTTCTTTCTCCTCAGCCGTTCGTCCGAGCGACTTATGGCTCTTGAAGAGTTCGAAGTAGCTCTCGGCGATATGGAATTTAGTTTCCACAGCCAGCTTCTCGTCGTTGAACGTCTTGCTGAAAGCTTGCACGAGCCCGTCCGTGCCGATCACGACTGGCAACTGACGAGTCAGCTCAAGCTTGCCCGATTCGGTGCTTGCTGCCGGATCAACGTAAGTGATCGTGACATTGTCACCGAAGAAGGTCTCGATGGCCGGATCTTGCGGGTCGATGTTGCCGGGCTTCGACTTCTCGGCGGACTTCAATGCGACCGATCCCGTGAAGACGCCGCTATGTGCCAGCGTTTCGGTCAGCGGGACTTTTTCGTCCTCGCCGAACTCACTGCGAATCGACACCGTGACGGTATCGCGTTCGTCGGATGAGTCTTGATCTGGATCGTTGACGATGAGGAACAACTTCTCGCCGACGTGCAGTCGTTCGAGTGGCTTCTCGTAATCACGATCGGTCGACGCGAGCGTGCCGTTCGATATGAGTCGAGCCTTCATGCCGATGAGCGTGGCTTTGCTCTTCGGTCGCAGCTTGTCTTCATAGCCCGCGACGAGTTTGTCTTTACCAGTGAGGTTCAGAACTCGGGCGACAAGACCTTGATCGCCACCTTCCTTTTGATCGTCCGGCAGCTTGCCGCCACCGATCAAGTTACGCGGCATTTCGGCTGTAACAGGAACGACACTCGGGCTCGTCTTACTGCCGAGCTGCATCACGATCTGACCGACGAAGCGGCCTTCTTCGAGTGCCCATTCTTCTGCGTCTTGCTGCGGCACTGCCGTGAACGCTGCCGAGATCACGCAGCGTACTTCCGCCGTCGCACCGTCAGTCGTCTTGAGCAGCACGGTCACTTCGCTTCGCGAATCCTTCGCGGCATCAGGGTCGATGACTTCAATCGCGAGCGGTGCTTCGAACGCGATGTTCGTCATCTCAGCATCCGCCGGGGGATTCTGATAGCTGACGGTCGGCTTCTGATTCGAATTCTTCGGAGCCGGAGTGACTCGCGATTCCAGAATGCGGATCTTCGCTTCAGTCGGCTTATTGACATACACGATCGATTCACGCGGCACCGAGTGGCCGGGGAATGTGTTCTGCTCGTCGAGGTATCGCAGGAAGATGCGATCGCCCGACTTCACCACGAGCTTGTCGCCGTCAGCCGCTGCGGCCGTATCAACTTCCTTCGTGAAGATGCCCGAGTTCTCTTGAGTCTCGGTCGCGGTCAGCTTGACCGGCTTGCCGTCATTGACGCTGACTTCGAATTCCAGCGTATCGGGATTGAGCGTCGTATCGCGGTCATAGTCCGTGATCTCCACAACGATGCGATCACCGGGCTCGATGCGCTTCTGCCGCTTGCGAACGTTCGCGACTTGCCCGTTTTGATAACGCACGAAGTCATACGAGATCGGGCCAACGCTGCCGTTGAAGTACGTCGCTGACAACGTCCCGGTCAGCAAGCGACTGCCGCCGGCATTCACTTGAGTGGTGTCGTCGGTGTAGCTCGCTTTGACTTGATCGCCGCCTGCGATTTCGAGCTTCGTATTCTGAGACAGCGCGAGCACGTCCGCTTCCGTTGGGATGTACGGCGTCTTCACGTCGTCGCCAGTGATTTCGACATGATTGATCGCGACCGCTTCGCCCTTGAACTCTTGAATGACGAACTTCGCATAACGGACATCAATTGACGGGAAGCGGAACTCCCAAGCTTTGTCCGAGATAACCGTTCGCGAGCCGCTGGCCGGAACAAGCGAGACACCGCGCAAGTCCATCAAGCCGCCGCCATTGATCTCGACGGGCTTGATACTGAGCGTCGCCTTCCCTGCTTGATCGACGACAACTGACCCAATCATCTGAGTGCGGAACGTCGTCCATGCACCGGTATTGGGAGAGGTGCCGTCGATCGTTTGATCGCCGACTTTCAACTGGTACTTAGAATTACCCCCGCCGCCATGCGCGAGTTCCAGCACAACGTCATAGAGCCCCGGCTGCGCGTCGAACTCCCAATTCGCAACGTCATCTGTTGTTTGCCAGAAGCCAATTGTTGGCGGGATATTCGCTTCGGTTCGCAGACCGAATTGCTCCGTCTTCTTCGCGAACTTGGCATTGCCCGGTGCGAGCACGATCGACGTGCCCGTCACTGGCTTCGCGGACTCATTGAGTTCTTTCGCATTCGAAAGATCGAAGTCCGACGTCAAGAACGACGACATCAACACGTTCTGCCGATTGAGATCCGCACGAGCGCGAGTCGCCGTTACGTCTTTGTTTTGAGTGAGTCCGCTCGCATAGACCGTCAGATCGTGCGTGCCTTTTTCGAGCCATACATCGCACGTGCGATTGGCTGGTCCGAAGTCCAATTGCAGAGAGCCATCAACAGCGATCGCGCTGCGATGTCCGTTCGCTCCGAAGCGCACGGCTCCGGCTCGCGGCTGGACGAACTTGCCGAACCACACGACTCCAAAATTCTTCGGGAACGACTCTTCGCTATCGGCTGCCGGACGTTGAATGCTCAGCAAACCATTTTCGACGAGCGTGCGATTCGCTTCCGTTGTGCCTTTGATGATCGCGGCCACTTGAGCCCAAGTGGTGTATTCATGGGCGTTCGTGACGATGCGATATTGCATCGCGCCGTATTCGACCGGCGAGACCGCTTCGGGCAAGCTCGGATGACCCGCCGCGCGGAACCAAAACTCGCCGTCATAGCTGGCTCGCAACTCGCCGCGTACCGGCACCTTGCCTGGGAGTTCGCCCGTAAAGAACTTGGCGCGACTGATGCGGCGCAAGTCCTTCATGTCGACCGTCAAAAACTTCGGAGCCGCACCGTCCGGCTCGCTGAGCCAGTACGACTTCGGATCCTTATCAATGGCCATTAGCGGGTTGTGATCAATCGAGGTATCGCTCGCGAGCGCGCCCGCCGGAAGTTCGCCCGTCTCAGCCGAACCCTCGAAGACGCCGGTATGCGGCCCCGTCTCTTTGAGGGGAACTTGCACTTGATCGCCGCTATCAGCGACGAGCTTCGCCAGCACCGTATCGGCTTCGTCCGTGAGATCGCGATCCGCATCCTTCACGCGCATGTAAATTGGATTACCCGGCTTGATTTGATTCTTCGGACGCAAGAGCGAGCGTTGCGAATCGCGTTGTTGATCGCGCTCGCGGTTCTCGCGTTCGAGTCGCTGACTGAAGGTCTCTTCCTCTTCATCAACGATCTTGCTGCTCGCGACTTCGAACATCGCATCGGCTGCAATGCGGATCTCGACGTCCGACAGCGGCACGCTCTTGAACTCCTTCTTGAAGCTCTCCGGGTAGTCCGACTTGATCGTGTCTTTGCCGGTGAGTTGCAGGACTCGATCACCCTTCTTTGCGGGACCGAGAGCGGTATCGAGATCGACTCGGAACAAACCTTTGCCCGCGCCGCCGCTTGTTAAATAGACGAGTTCTTCGTCTCCCCCCGGCTCAGTCTTCACGATGACCGGGATCTTCGTATTGCCGCGGCTGATGCCGAGATCGCTGTCTTGCACAACGATCGACAGCGGAGTGCCGGGAGCATGAAACCGCTTGCTCGTGCGTCCGAGTCGACCGACCGTCATCAGCAACGAGAGCTGATCCATATATCGCTCTTCGGCACCATAGACTTCGGCGAGATTGAAGAGCGCTTGATTGGCGAGTTCGATGTTCGGCACGCGATCAAGCACGGTCTTGAAGATCGAACGTGCTTCATCGTTATCGCCGCGACGATGCGCAAGCACGCCGCGCAGGAACTCAGCTCGCACGATGATCTCGGTCTCGCGGCTATTGGCGAGCTTCTCGAAGACTTGCTCGGCTTGATCGTAGACCTTCTGCGCCATGAACGTTTCACCGATACCAAACTCAGCTTCGACGGCGAATGGCGTCTCCTTGTAGCGATTGATGACCGTCGTGAATTCCGACCGAGCGACATCGAAGCGTTGTGCCGCGAAGAAGTTCTTAGCGAGCAGATATTGCACGCGCGCCTTTGTGGTCTCATCGAACTGCTTGGCTTCAGAGAACTTCAGCAGCCATCCGCGCAGCATCTCTTCGACGTTGTCGTAGTTTTCGTTACCCCCCGCTGCGATGCGGTTCTCAGCCACGAACAGCAAGAGATCGACCGGCACTTCGGTGCGGTTCTCGTCAAACAACTTCTTGTTCGCGAGGTACGACTCGAGTGCGAGTCGCTCATCACCCAACTTCAAATACAGAGCCGCCTGCAACAGCGGCGCGATCGGGCTCTTCTCGTCATAGGTCAAACCGACGGTGCCCAATCGCGAGTAGCATTGCCCGATCATGCTGCGGGCCGTTTGCTTTCGCGGTGCATCAACTCCGGGGATATAGCCCAGCAAGCCAGTAATTAAAGTTGCCGCCGCGTTGTAGTCCTCGCGAGCGATCATCGCTTGAGCGAACGGCATCAACTGGTCCCAGCGCGTCGCGTCGGGCCACAACTGGCGAGTCACTCGCTGATACGCGAGCAGTCGCTCAATTGGCTTACGAGCATTCGCGGGCTCGGCATCGAGGGCTACTAACTCCGCTTGTGCCGACGTCCAATCCGCCGGCAAGTCCTTAATCACCGCTGTCAGCTTCGCCTTGTTTTCAGGCGTATTCTTCTCGTTAACGCGATACGCATTCCACAAACTCCCCAACGTGTTTGGGTCGTATCCATACGGCGGCCACGGTCGCAAAGAGCGGCGCTGATTCGACGTCTTGAGGATCTGCTCAAACCGCGCGACATCGCCTTGCTTCAAGACTTCGTCTGCGAGCCACAACGCATAGATCGCTTGATAGTCGGTGTTGGGAGTGAAGCGTTGCTCGGCGAACGCGATGCGCTGAGCCGGATCCGTCAGCTTCGAGAACAACCGCCAGTTGCTTTGATACGAGTCGTGATGATTGATGCCCGGTGCCGAGTGCTCGGTCATGTATTGCACCGCTTCGGCATCCATCTTGAGCTGCGTCAGCGCATCCCCGATTTGATACGAGTACCCGTGCTCGACGCCGTGCTTCGCTTGTGACGCGCGGATGTAGACAAGAGCCCGCCGCGCGAGATCTTGATCGTTGTTTCGCACCGCCGCCGTCAGCAGTCGGCCCCAGGCGTCGGGATAATTTTGCGGCGCTTCGAGCGTGAGGAAGTGATTGGCGGCTGCCTTCATCACATCAGGTTGCCCGTAGTCGATCGCGGTTTGCAGCCACAGGTAACGATAATTCCAATCGGTCGGGAAGCGTTGTGTAAGCCGCCCATACACCGCAGCCGACTCTGCTCGTTCCTGCGCCGGCGAGTAATGCTGGTTGTAGTACCCGAGTGTGTAGAGCACCTCCTTCGCGAGGTTGTCATTCAGCTTCGGGTAGTTCGCCGGATCGAGCAGCTTGCGTCGCAGCAGCGCGTCCTTGCGATCGTGAATGCCGACATCAATTCCGAGGAACAGCGCGGTGATCGGGTCTTCGTTCGCCTTCTTGAGTTCCTCCGCCGCGATGACCGCGCGGTCCTTCAAGTCCTTATTCGTGCGAGCCGTCTTGATCCACTCGCCGACATAAACTCGATAGTTCGTCCAATGGATGTACTCGCGCCGCGAAGCCAAGATCATCGCCAGATCAGCTCGGAACTCGCCGTCATTCGCGGCGGTCGACAGCAACGTATTGATGACCGCATGAGCGTGCCCGTCATTGCTCGGCGACTTCTGAATGTACTCGCGGAGCATCGCCTTCATCTCGGGTTCGCTCTTCTTGCGATCGCGATAGACGTCGAACGCGAGCGAATAACGCACGTGCCAATCTTGGTCCGGCTTCTTGCCGAGCACCGATTTCAACAGCGCTTCCGACTGCTGCCATTGAGCAGGCTCGACGCCATTGTTCTGCACGAACTGCGAAGCCGCGCTGTGCGTCGCCGGCGAGTTCTCAACGACCTGCTTATACATCGCGAGAGCGCGGGCCTTATCGCCGTCTCGATTGAATGAGTGCGCGAGATACATGTAGCGGTCCCAGCGATCGTCGCGCGTCGGGTACTTCGCCATGTAATCGTTGACGACCGGTTCAAGCTCCGCAGCCTTGGTGCTCGCGTTATAGAGCCGCTCGATTTGGTAGTAATGCACGCCGGCGTCTTCGCGAATCGCCCGCGCCTTCTTGAGGCTCTCGGCCGCGTTCGCGTACTGACCGATGTTGGCGAAATTCTCGCCCATCAGACGATGCACTTCGCGCAACTCTTCTGGCACTGGGAACGGCACACCCGTCGTCACCAGCTTCGTCCCAATCTGATTAGCCTTCGCCCACTGACTAATGCGTCGCCACTCGTTGAACGACCGCAGTCCGATATGCCGCGCGTACTCATCCTTCGGCAGCTTGTCGAACATGTCTTCGAGCAACGTCGCGCCGTCTGCGATCGTCTGATTGTTGACCTCAGAAAAGAGCTGAGCCCCGCGTTCGCCGTGCTGCCGACCATTTGCATTGGGCTGCCGCTTCCAACAGTCGCGATAAGCCTCAGCCGCTCGTTGCTTTTCGCCGAGCTTGTCGAGCTGCTGAGCCAATCGCACTTCAACATCCGCAGATTGCGGAGCCTGCGGATAGCGAGTCAAAAACTGCCGTGCGACGACGGTGAAATCTTTCGGTCGCGTCAGAGCCTCAAGGCCATCGAGCAACTTGAGCATGACATCCGCATGTCGCGGGTCATTCGCTTGAGCCGACACAAACCGCTGTCCCGCCCTCACGAGCCCAAAGAGTTGCCCATTCGAGTGATAGAGGTTCGTGAGTTTGACCAAAGCCTCAGCCGCTTCCGGCGACGAGTCTTTGTACTTCCCGACTTCCGCTTCGAGGCTGGCGGCTTCTTTAGCAGCCGCTTCCTCTTGAGGACTCCGAGTAGCCGCCTTCGGAGCCTGCTGTGCAGCCTCTTGAGCGAACGTCGCACTCGCCCCAAGCGACATCGAAAGCAACGCAACGGCTGAGAGTAATTTCATTGGAGTTGCCCTTCCTTAACCTTGTACTGCGGGGATTCATCCCCGCTTTGCGGCGCAGCCGCCTTTGTCTTTATGTAATTCCCATAACCAACGTCGCGACGAGGCTTCATTGGCTTTGCGTGCGATACGACTCAAGCCACTGCTTTGCCTTCTTAACTGTGTCTTCAGTCGGCTTCTTCACGATAAATACTTCTCGATCTTCCCAACTCACCGGCACTCCGAGCGCCCGCTGCAACTTCGCATCGAAGTGTTCGAACTCAGCATCAATCCCTTTGCCTTCCGCATAGAAAGGCGGCATTGCTTCGAACTGAATCCAGATAGTCCCATCGGACCACTTCTTGATGACCGGCTCGCCGTCAGGGTCAAATCCGATGATCGAAATCTCCTCAACGATTGTCGGCTCCGCCAAACTTCCCTTCTGAACTGCCTCGCTGCTTCCACATCCACAGAGCGCGAGGACCGTTGATACGAGCCACTTCAAGACGCCGTTCTCTTGCTCTGACATTGAATTCGCCTCACTTGGTCTGTGCCGCCAAATCGGGCCTACTCAATCATCATCAATCCCATTCGTCGAATTTCGCATTCATCCCATCCACCGACGAAGCGCGTCACAGCAACTCCAAAACATGTTCCCCGTTATGCGCGGGGTTCCCGATCAGCCGCTGCCCTCGCGGGTCAACAACCAGATCGAGCATCTCTAACGGAATCTGCCCGATCAGAGCCGGGACTGAATCCGGTACTTCCATCACTTCCACAACGCACGGTCGTTCGAGCAACGTCAACCGCACTGCACTGTAGACGTTGACCTTGCCGATTCCCTGACTTGAGTACGCGCTCTTCTCCGACGACTTCCGCAAACCGAGTTGCCGAATGAAGCGCGTTGGCAAAGCCAATGTCGTTGCTCCTGTATCAACAAGAGCATCACTCAGCTTCACCGTCCGCACAGCATCTGATGCAATGCGACCATTCTCTGCATCCCAAAGATCGTTGAGGTTTTCGATCGTCGCACTGGCGAGCACCCGGCCCATTTCGGTCTCCATGATCGCTGCCCTCCGTCATCACCGGCCCGCGCGTCATCAACCAATGACTAAGGACCAATGACCAATTACTCGCATCACATCCCCGACTTCGCGAGCGCTTCCGAAATCTTTTTCGCGTCCGTCGCGAGTGGGCTCTCCGGGTAATCCGCGATCAACTGATCGAACCGTTGCCGAGCTTCCGGGCGGCGGTTCATCCGATAAAGGCAGCGTCCGTAGTTGAAGAGGATCACATCCAAAAACTTCGCATCGGGATGATTCGCGAGCACGGTCTCGAACGTGTCGATCGCTCGCGAGTAGTCCTTCTGGCGGTAGTAGTAGTTCGCCATGCGAGCGACGGCTTCACCGACACGACCGCTCTCGGGGAACTGATCGAAGACCTTTTTGAATTCTTGGAACGAGCGGTCGTAAAGCTGATTCGCCGCCGCGTTGACGGCGTTCGGATTCTGAGCCGACGCCGCAGCCGCTTGCTGATCGGCCATCAGTTCGTAGCACTCAGCGATGCCGAACTGAGCTTCGCCGCGAAGCTGACTCGATTGAATGTTGACGAGCCGCGTATAGACGCCGATCGCTCGATTGAGATTACCTTGCTTACGAGCGACCTCAGCGAGCCGCAGCAGCGCGTCATCGACGAACGCGCTGTTGGGGAATTCTCGTTGCAGGCGTTCGGCCATGGCGGCTGCGAGTTCGAGCTTATCCATCTCGAAGTAGATCGTGCCGAGTTGCACGTAGGTCTCTTCGAGCAGTTTGCCGCCAAGCTTCTGCACTTCCTGCATGATCTCTTCGCAGAGCGTCAACGCGCTCGCGTACTTTGCATCGGCGTTCTTCTTAAGCCCGAATTCCTTGTAGCGATTCGCAATGTTCGTCAGAGCCGCTGCCGTCTTGAGCTTCGTCTTCACACGCAATTCAGCGTCCGAGATCTGCGTCCGAGTCACGCGCACGCCGCCGAGATTGCCTTCGATGACTTTGGCCTTCGCAACGACATCCCGAGGATCGTTCGTCGTATTGACCGCGTCTTTGTAGATGATCTTTACAACATCACCGGGTAGAGCCTGCAACACGTTGTCGCCGGGGACAACATCTTCCGCTTTAACAATCCCAATCGACGCTCGGAAGACGCCCGAATGCACGCTGCCATCATTGACCGGCGCGGGCGTCTTGGTCGGATCAGCCGGAGCTTCAGTCTTTGTCTCAACCTTCGCCGCCGCCGCATTCAAAGCGGCCTCAGCCCCGCTCGGCTTCGCGGCTGTATTTTTTCCGCCATCACTCTTTGATCCGTCTGTCTTCGCGTCAGCCGGCTTTGCGTCGTCCTTCTTCTCGCCTTCGTTCGCGAGGTCGTTCAACGTGCCTTTGAACTCAATGACGGCTTCCGTCAGCGTGACTTCAAGCTCATCGACTTTCTTAAATCGATCGATCTGAGCTTTCTCTTCGTCATCGACTTTCGGCTTCGCGTTCGGATCGCCGCCTTGCAGAACCTTGATCGTCTCGGCTTCGATCTCGGCATCGGTCTTCTGTCGGAGCAGTTCGACTTTGACCTTCACTTCATCAGCGGCATCAGTGAGATCGCGATCGCCGTCGATCGTTTGAATGTTGATGCTCTTACCGAGCACGACGCCTTGCAGCGTTTCCGCGAACGCACCGTCAGCGACCGTCACAATGCCATTACCGACAACCGCCACTTCACGCAGCAGCTTGCGATCGAACTGCTTGTCCGACGTCTGCGCGTCGATGTAAGTGATCGCGACTTTGTCATCGCCCTTCAGTTCGAGCGTTCCATTCCCCGGCAATGGCTTCCCGAGCCGCGTGACAACGCTGCCGAGCA
>OMIV01000360.1 GCA_900299185.1 Planctomycetaceae bacterium | reverse complement strand
TAAAACGCTTGAGCGGACATTCTGGGACTCCGTTGAAGTTGCGACTTGAGAACTCACAACCCCAGCTGAACCAGTCTGTCCGCTCTTTACCAGTTACCCCCACGGTTTTGCGATGAGCCCATTTTTGGTCGTGTATTGGGCGCTGAAGGTGCGATGGAAATCGCCACTGCAGGCTGTGGATTACGTGAGTTAGATTCGGAACTCGCCACCGGCGTGATGGCGATGTGTGGAGTTGGTGATGGGGACAGCGCGGCACTGACAATCTGGCTGAACCACTCGGGATGCGAATGCCGAGCAATGTCATAAGCATCGATAATGCGCGTCGGTTTGTTGTCCACGATCAACGAGCCCAACAAACCGGGACCACTGAAGGTCCGCGTATCGGGATTCGAGGAGATGTTTCGAATGTCGATGATGTTCGGCGCGACCAATCCAACTTCGCGTTCGCCCGCTCGGAACACCACGACGTAGAGCCGGGATTGTTCCAGCGGAGCCTTGGCGGACATTGACTTTTCGAGATGCAACAGGGGTAGCGTGCCACCTCGATATTGCAGCACGGACTGACCAGCCACCGAGTCGATCTGGTCGGCCCGAATCCGCTCAATGCGAGCCACGGAACTCATCGGAATACCAAACTGCTCCGATGGATGATTCGTGAAGAGCAGCGTCGAGATCGTCTCGCGATTCTCATCGCAATCGGTCTCCACGACTTTCTTCTCACGTCGATCGTTGTTCTCCAATCCACAGCTCGCAGCCAGACCCGTGATGTCGAGGATCAATGCAATCTGACCATCGCCCAACACTGTCGCACCCGCGAAGCAACGCAGGTCGGCCATGTGTCGCCCCAACGGCTTCACGACGATTTCCTCTGAGTCGTGCAGACTTTCCACGATTAGGCCGTATCGCAGCCCACCGGTTTCCAACACGATGATGTTTGTGGCTTCAATGCCATCATGTTTCGCCGGTTCGTGTTCGTGAGTAGGTTCGACTCCACCAGCGCGCATCACATCGGACAGTCGCACCAACGGTAATAGACTGCCCCTCAAGCGAAGCACTTCGGCATCGCGAAGACGCTCGATCCGTTTCGACTCGTCGCCTTGTCGAATGCGAACCAGTTCGCTGATGTTGACCTGCGGAACTGCGAAGCGTTGATCCAACGCACTGACGATCAACGATGGAATGATCGCCAAAGTTAGAGGCAGGCGAACGGTCATTGTCGTGCCTGCACCAATCTCCGTTTGAATCTCGACCGAACCGCCGAGTTTTTCAAAGTTGGTTTTGACGACGTCCATTCCGACGCCGCGCCCGCTTACTGCCGTGATTTGTTCGGCTGTCGAAAAGCCAGGTAAGAAAATCAATCTCAAGGCTTCGGCGTCGCTCATCGCATCCGCCTTCTCTTGGGTAATCAGCCCCTTCTCAACGGCCTTGCGGCGCAGCCTACTGGCATCGATTCCGGCACCATCGTCCGAGATCGAGATATTGACCTTCCCATCTTGGTGATATGCCCGAAGTTGAACGGTCCCTTGCGCGGACTTGCCGATACTCTCACGAACAGCCGGCGTCTCGACACCATGATCAACCGAGTTGCGAATCAAGTGCGTTAGTGGATCGCCGATGGCTTCAATGATGGTCTTATCGAGTTCGACTTCATTGCCTTCAATCACCAGTTGGCACTGCTTGCCAAGCATGCCGCTGAGATCACGAACGATGCGCGTAAACTTGTTGAAGACATTGCCAACCGGCTGCATGCGAGTCGCCATGATGGTCTCTTGCAGCTCCGTCGTGACTTGATCGATGCGTGCTCCCACGGACTCCAACAAGCGTTCGTCGTGATTCGAGATGGTCTGCAGGAGTCGATTGCGACTTAGGACGAGTTCTCCTGCCAAGTTCATCAATCGATCGAGAATCGTGACCGAGACTCGTATGTTCGATTCCACTTTGACCGGCTCAGTCGCAGGCGATGCAGCAGCGGCTTTAGGTGCTACTGGCTTCGTAACCGCAACGGGAGCCACAGGGGCGTGAACTAATTGAGGTGCGACGACTGGCGCGGCAGCGGACGCAGCTGGAGCGACAGGATCCGCAGCATATGAAGAATGTGTAGGAGTATTTACAACTGACGGGATCGCCATTGCTGAAACCGGCGGTCTTGGAGCGGCAGCAACAACGGGCCTCACAACTTCCGATGTGGACTGCGATGAAGCAGAGACGGGTGTCGGGCAATTCGCGACGACCGCCGCCACCACTGAAGTACGACGACGGAATTGACCGAGTTTCGCATCTTTTTCCAGCAAGTGAATGCTGCCTTCAGGCAGTCGCCAAAACCGAGCAAAGATGTCGGGAGTTAAGACGCTCGCCAAGACAACTAGACACGGCAGTGACTCTGGTAGCGAAGCATCAATTCCCGGAATGCCATTCATGTCGATGAAGGCTCCCAGCAGCTCTCCGGTATCTCCCAGTCGCGAGCTGAGTTCGACGATGTTGCCAGCGAACTCTTTGTCTCGCAGCAAGTCGAGATCCATCACGTAGATGAATCGGTCTGCCTTCCAAGAATTGGCGAGTGCGTCTTCTTCCAGCTTCAGTGGCAATTCCGACGGCGCACATCGGGAGAGGCCAGATGCTGCCGTCTTTTCTGCAACTTGCTGTGGTTTCACGATCGCTGGCTGGGCGAGTTCTTCCACAGCCGTCATCGGCAGATGGCAAGCAATTTCTTCGCCACTTGCGACTCGACTGAGCTTTGCCACGTTCTCATGGACATCGACTTCTTCTGAATGAGCAATGTCCTCAATCAGTGTCTTTAAGACATCACAAGATTCAAGCAGCGCGTTGACTCGTCCTGATGTTGGAACGAGCTGCCGATTGCGCATCATGTTAAGCACGTTCTCGATGGCATGAGACAATTCGCCAATTGTGGCGAGCCCCATGAAACCAGCCGCACCCTTGATCGAGTGCACCGCGCGAAAGACCTTATTCACTTGCTCGACATCAACATCTGCGCCTCGACGTTCGATCTCTAACAAGTCGCTTTCGACCTCAGCCAGTCCCTCGCGTGACTCGATAACGAACTCGTTGATGAGTTCCTGATTCTCTTCAAACATGTCACTGCCTTTTGTCTGTCGTGCTGGATGCCATCGGTTCCGATTCAGTGCCACTCAATGTTTCTGGACGCAGCGGGGACTCAGTTGGGAATCACATCCGCCAAACCGGAGAGCACGGGGAACTCCCGCCATTCCGGATGTTCGAGCTTCACGTCGAATGACTCGTTGCAAGCCGCTGCAGAGCGTCTTGCCATCAACAAGCTCGCCACCGCTTTGCCATCAATGACCGATGGACGTGCTAGGTCGACAATCAATCCGCTGCCTGCGGATCGAACCGCCTCTAGCAAGTCAGCTTTGAATTTCTCGGAGCTTGCTCCGACCAAATCGCCATTGGCTTTCACGATGGCAAAGTCTGAAGTCATCACGGGGACTCCCGTTCGAAGTCGTGTTCTCGTTGCATTGGTTAACTGCGTTGCCGCTTCGCAACGCTTCCCAGCAAACTTAACCCGTAATGTTCCGCTGGTCGGAAATGTCAGGTCGGAATAGCAACGTTCAGACGTTTGCCTCACGCAACGGGGCAAATCAGGACTTCGCTCTCTCCCAATTGGAGGCACGTGCCTGGCAAAGATGAGGTTCAACCTGCCGTCGCGATTTGAGCACAGCAATTTCGAGAACTGCGAGCGATCAAGTCTGAAACACGGCGTCCGTAACTTCGCGTTTGTGGGCAACGACGGACACATCTCGCTGCCAGACGGCGACTGACGTAATTACGCCTCAGTCAAGTGCAGCGAGGCAGCTCTTCCACCAACGAGCGTCATGAAAGCGCCACGCCGAGAGACAAGCAAACTCAGCTCAACTGCTTGGCAGGAGCAAAGTGCATCAATAGTGACAAGTCGAGTATCGTCAAAACGATTAAGTGCTGGAGACAATTAGCACCAGCCTGATTCCTCGTCCCCGAGTTCGAGCACTTCCGGTTTTCCGCGTGCAAGAACTCGGGGTCGAAAACGAATGGTCCATCGAGAGCGCATCACTCAAGGCAAAGCTGGCATAGAGCCAGGATGCGATTCAGCAACGCTCGTCCGTCATGGCGCGACAAGAACGCATAGCTGAAGAGTCGCTCGGGGGAATCCTCAATTCACAAAGTTCATCCACACCATCGTTAGCGGTAAGTGGGCAGCGAGTCGACCGCCACGGTTGGATACGGCGACATCGGCATGGCAACGGGGCTTGTCCAAACTGGAGAGGCCGTTTGCATGGAGTCGTAACTCATGTAACCAGTTGGAGTGGCCGCCGGGTAACCGCCTTGCTGCATCCCGCAAGCGCCACCGCCCCAAGGCATGAATGGACCTGGGCAGCAGCAACCCACCATGCTTGAAATTGCCAAAACCGTCAGTGCCGAAGAAACGAAACGCTTCATGGGGATTCCTTTCCGGAAGACAAAACCGCCGACAAAGGCGGCACGGGCGATTCGACGCCCAATCTGAAATGAGGGTGAGTGGCGACCGGACTTGGTCTAAGGATTCTTCAACGACGTCTTAATCAGCTCAGGCAATGACCGACATCTGCGGGCATCAAGAGGGGAATCAAGAAGACGTTGAGGACGACGACCGAATCTCGAAAGCACGCGAACGGTGCGATTCGAAACTGGCAATCATGAGGCAGGACAACGAACGAAAGGACTTCGTCGAGGCAGGCTCAGAGAGGATTTCACCAGCCCGAGATTAGGCCGGTGGATTGGTTGGGGCGGGAAATTAGGTCCGCTTCCGAAAATGGGTCAAGATGGAAATCTCGGTGACCGACATGGCTGCTCAGCACCATCGCGACGTGATCCTCAAACCAAGTCCTCCATCGACTCCGATCGCTTACTCAACCTTGGGATCGTTCATCGAGAGCTTGAAGTCCTGCTCGTGAGCGGACTGGTCGGGAACAGTCGCGAGCTGTTGCCACTCGGAACGCTGCGGCTCAGCGGGAGTGCTCGCCGCCAGTTTTCCCGACAACGGCTTCATGCTCTGAGTGATGAGCACTCGATATGCGCCCGGCAGTGGTCCGGTCTCACCCGATAGACGGTACGAGCCGCTGGTGATTAAGCCGCTGACCGCCGGCCCCTTGTTGTTCTCGGTCGGCAAGAAGCGAATGGCTCCCGAATCGATGGACTTCCCATCGACGGAAACTGAACCCGTCACAGTCACTCGACGAGGCCCGCTTTCACCACAACCCGCGAGCAAGAGGCTGCAAACGCCAAGCAGCAGAACCGAGAGGCGTCCACTTCGAGACGCAGCTCGATCTCGTGAAGTCACCATTGATATGCCCGCAGGAAAAAGGCGAGACGATAGGCATCCAAACTCAGCAGACTCGGACGTGAATTGCAGAGAGCCTATGTGCCTTCGGCTCGCGGAGGAGCATCAGTCGCTTCGTTCGCATCGACATCGGGCTTCTGTTGCAGCTCGCGCAGTCGTTTAAGCTGCTGATCCATTTGCTGCTGCCAGCGCATGTTCGAAAGCTGCCAACGAGCGGACTCTTCCAGCACGTTGTCGTGCGAGTTCAAGATGACGTCTTGATAGATCGCAACGGCTTCGGCGGTCTTCTTCTGACGACGCAGGCAACTGGCGATGAGGTACTTCTTCAACCACTCGTTGCTTCCATTGCCGGGCCAACGAGTAAAAGCCTACTCGGCTCGAGCATAGTCGCCCATCTTGAAGAGAGCTTTGCCTAACCCAAACGGATCGTTGACCTGAGCCCCAATATCTAGCTGCAGAGCCGCTTCGGCATCGTCAGTCATCTCGGACTTCTTGTCCGACTTTTGCTGCTGCCGAGCTTCACCGCGTTTCGGCCCAGAAGTCGCCAATTTCTGAAGCATCTCAAGTAACTGACGACGTTGCCGCACCGCGCTCAAAGCACCTTCGAACTCGACGTTGGCGCCGCTATCGGTCGCCGTTCGTTGTCGAACAGTGCGGACTTCAACGAGTTCCTTATGCAACGCCGCCAAGGACTGAGTGAACTCCTCATCCGAAGGTGGCGCGATTGATTCCCTCGGAGCAACTGGAAGCGGCGCCACATCCGTCTTCTGAGCAAACCTTGGCAGTGGCTCAGGTGCAGGCGGCAAAGGCGGCTCAGCTTGCGCGAAGGTGCAGGCGAGTGACGACCAAGCAACGGCGAGTAAGGAAGCTTTTGCGTTCATGGCACGGATCGTATCGGGCAGTCAGAGGGTGTGACGCGATCGTTCTATGCTCACGACAACATTTCGTTGTCCTCTCGTAACAGTCTTGCCAGTCATAAGCCCGGCACCGGCGGTGCGGAAGCAGGGTCGCATCTCGAACACCGAGTCTTTGCCACTACACTCGCCGACGGTTCAAACAACGCGTGCCTCAAACTCTCGCAGGAAAATGCCATGACGGAACTGACTCGCCGAGAATTCTCTGCCGCCACACTGGGCTCGCTCCTGAGCTACTCGCTACTTCAAACACTGTTCTCGCGAGATGCCTTCGCCGACGAGATCAGACCAGAAGCAATCAAATGGTTGGCCAACGTCAACAGCCTCGCCAAAGACGTAAAGAGTCAGAAGCTGCCGCAAGTCGAATGGCAGAAGCAAGTCGAAGCGCTGTTTCAGATGGTCGACGCGGCGGATGCCAAAAAGCTGCTCAACTTCGACGCGCTGACCAAGAACCTGAAGATCGTCGACAACGGTGCCAACAGCCTGCGTCCGACCTTCCCCAAAGTTGAAGGACTTCCCACGGACTACGTCTTTGGTCGGCAAGTCTTCGCCATGAAGAAAGGCCGCTCGGTCGTGCCACACGGGCACAACAACATGGCGACAGCCTTTCTCATCCTGCAGGGTGATTTACGTGGACGCCTCTTTGACCGCATCAAGGACGAGGACTCTCACATTCACATCAAGCCGACGATTGACCGCACTTTCAAAGTGGGCGAGGCGTCATCCATATCAGACGACAAAGACAACGTGCATTGGTTCCAAGCACTGACCGACACGGCATTCATCTTCAATATTCACGTCCTCGGAGTGCGTCCCAGCAAAGGTGATTCAACGGGCCGAGTCTACCTCGATCCCAATGGAGAGAAGCTGTCGGATGGCGTGATCCGAGCGAAGCGACTTGATCACACCGAAGCCCATCGCTTGTACGGCTAAAGGTACGTTACGAGCCGCTTCCCATAGGTCGGCAATGACGTTCGAGGACGAACTACGATCGATTCAAACAACAGACCCGAAGTGCCAGAGAAGATGCCAAGCTCGCCGAATCGCTGACGTAGCTGAGCTCTTCACTGACACTTCGGGTTATGTAATTAATCTAACAACTAGCGACGTGCCTTAGTCCGGCTGAACTCGACAACTTTGAAATCGTCGCCTTCTTTCTTCACGGTGACCGAAACGATCGTTTGGCCGCTTCTCAATGTGAATTGCTTGCCGCCGGGGACGTTCTTGGTGTTGGTCAAATTAGGTGTCGCAAGCTCCTGCTTGAGTTCGTCCTTCTTCGCCGACCCCAACGAGTTGTTCTTCATGTCCTTCAGCTGACCGGTGGCTTTCGAGCTGATGACGCCATCGAGCTTTTCATATTCACCTTTGGTAATCGCCAGGATGAACTCGTAAGCCGCGAACTCAGCCGTGCCTGGTGGTGGCGCTGCTCCTCCCCCACCCGGTCCAGCCGCCCCTGGCACCATGCCTGGCATCGGACCTGATCCCGGTTGCCCAGCAGCCATCGCCATCGGATTGGCCATCGGACTGCCAGGTGGCATGCCCATCGGGTTTGCAGCTCCGGGCACTCCCATCGGATTGCTGCCACCCGCTTGAGCTTGGGCGTACTGAGCCGGAGTCAAAGTGCCATTGCCAGCCACTGCCATTGGATTGGGACTCGAGCCCGGAGGCATCGCGCCGTGCCCTGCAGCCATCGGATTCGTCGGAGTCCCCATGGTATTGGACCCTGGCGGAATTGCCGAGTGCCCTGCAGCCATCGGGTTCGTTGCCACTGCCATTGGATTGGGGCTTGATCCGGGTGGAATTGCAGAATGGCCAGCCGCCATAGCAGCCGGATTCGAGCCCATTGGATTCGTTGTCGAAGACCCCGGTGGGATTGCCGAATGACCGGCTGCCATCGCTGTCGGATTTGAACCCATGGGATTCGGAGAAGACGTACCTGGCGGAATGGCTGAATGCCCGCCGGCCGCCATCGCCATCGGGTTACTGCCAGGCGTCGTGGGCATCGAACCAGCAGGCGTCGCTCCATGACCACCAGCCGCAGGTGGAGTCATAGCATTCATCGCTGCTGCAGGATCGGTACTGCCAGGTGCGGCCCCATGCCCCGGAGCACTTCCGACTTGAGCAGCCATCATCATCTGAGGATTGGTCTGGGCATTCGCATCCGCCGCCGGAGCCGCAGTTGTTTGGCTGGGTGCTGATCCCCCGCCGCATCCCGTCATTGTGCTGACTGCGGTCAGAGCGATTGCTCCGACCACAACTGAAAGACAGCGGCCCGCAACGCGACGACACAACAACCCATCCACTCGAATGACCATGACCACATTCCACGTTGGACGAAGATAACGAAACCAGCCGAATCGGCGGATCAAACGGTATCGAGCGACCTACGTCTTGTCATTGGCGATGACGAGTTTCGGACAGGCTTTGTGGATAGCTCGCGTGCCTCTCACAAACGGCATTCATCTGGGAAAAAGCATCCGACAAATGCCAATGTCTGCAGCAAAAACTCGCTTGGTCCAGCGATGTCTGCGAGCAATGCAAGAATCAATTCAACGTGAGCGCGAAGTCGTTCGGCTCGAAGCGCTCAATTAGCCAACTGCTGCGATACAATCGACTCCTTCAATGCAGACTTCGAACGGCGCGGCGTTCCTATTTCGTCGTCGCAGGCGGGTTGGGTCTCGTTGGTGCGGCGGTGTTGGTCCGTGGCTTATCGAGCTTTGGAGCCGGTTTGGCTTGTTCGCTGGCTTGCTTACCCAGCAAGGTCTCAGAGAACCCTTTGAGGTCCGTCCAGAACGTTCCGGGACCGGCATAAAGCATGTCGATCTGGATGTCCGCAGGCAGACCTTCCGCAAAGACCCAGCGGTTATAAGCGTCACCACTGCCAAACGCATCGACCGCTAACACCAACTTCTGAGCCTTCGCTTCCTCGTGAAGTTGCCGTGACTTCGCCGTCGCTTCACCAAGAGTTCGAGTCGCATCGGCCTCCATCTGAGCCGTCTCTTTAGCGATGCTCGCCACCAACTTTTGAGTCTCAGCTTTCAGCTCGGCAGCTTCCTTCTCGCCCTTGGCCAACTTCTCGGCCACGAGCTTCTCGGTCTCAGCCGTGATCTCATCAGTCGCCAACTTCACGTTCTGCTCGGCTTCGCGCAGCTCACCCTCGGTCTTGGCGGTGACCTGTTCTTGCTCGCGCGTCAGCTGCAACTCGGTCGCGATGTTCGTCTGCTGAATCGGAGACCTGATCTGTTGCGGTATGTAGATGTTGCGAACCAGCCCCGTCAGTACCGTCACGCCCTTGTCTTCGAGCACTTCTTTGAAGCGGCGCGACGTCTCGTTCTGAAACTTCTCGCGAGACTGACCAAGAGCAATTCTTCAGCACCGAGCTTCTGCCCTTCGCTCCGACAGATGCTCTGGATTTGAGGATCAACCACGTTCCGCTCCAACGCGTCGGCCGTTCCGAAGTTGCGAACAACATCTGGAGCTTGGTCCGGCCAGATGCCCCACACAGCAGTGAAGTCCATGTGAATGTTGAAACCATCGTGCGACGTGAAGCCGATCCCGCTTTCATCGTGGCTGATGATGGGCTCGCCACTGGGTTCAAATTCGGGATGCCCCTGAGCGTCCTGTCGGATCTTCGTTTCGACCGTTAGTTCTCGATAACCGACGAAGACCACATCCACTTGTTGCTCGCGGCCATTCACCATGTAGAGGCCCGGCGGCAAGACATTGTTCTGAATGCCGCGGTCCTGTTTCAGCGCGGGGTTGGCGGTGAGATTTGTCACCACCCCAACATAGCCCGTCGGGATCGAAACCCAGCCAGCCAACTTGAGCTGGCTTCCGTTTCGAACTTCTTCCTGTTTGACGATGGTGACTTTGTAAGCATACGGATTGATGCGGTACTGACCGGGAGGCAGCACCTTTCGCAAGATGCCGCTGTACTCGGTCGAGCCCAAGTCGCCATCAACGATGTAGTCTCCCTGCGGCGACTTCTTGCCCATCAAGCTTTCAACAACTCCCACAGCACCGGGCTCAATCACCACGTCAGGAACGATCCGGCATTCCCACCACAGAGGGCAGTAAAAATGTCGACCCGGACCAACCATCTCTTTCAGCACACCAAGCTCACTCGGGAACCGAGCCCCCTGCTCCACTTTGGCGAACTGCCCGTCTTCAGCGGGCTGTCGACTGCCAAGTCCGGGAATCGGCAGAGGCGGGCCTTTGTAGCGCAGTTGCATGCTGCTTCCGACCGGCACCCAGTGATAGTTGACGGTCCAATCAACGAAGGTCCAACCGCTGACCACCACGACCATCAGCGTCACACCAAGTGCGATCGCAACGTTCTTTGGAATTTTCATGACATGAAGTCCGAATGACTGTGAATACTGCCAATAGATGCCAACTCAACGAGTCTCACCTCGCCGAGCCATGAAATGAGTTCACGGCTAAGCGGCTGAATCAAACAACGAGATCACTTCTCGCCCGATGCTTTTGACTCAGGCGACTGATTGTCCGGTGCCTTGGAGACCGGGGCTCGCGCAGCCGAGCTTTCACCAATGCCTTCAAACATGCGCATCAGCGGGCTGTCCTGTGTGTTGATCATGATGCGGCGATAAGCACTCGCGAGCTTTTGACTGAGCATGTACTGAGCGAACGCGAAACCGTTGCCATCGAAAGCTTGCACCGCTTGCTTCCAGCCGGCGGCATCTGCTTTGTTCTCGAAGTTAATGACGGCCGCTTCAGCCTCGCCTCGCGAGATGATTGCTGCGGCCTCGTCCTTTGCTGCATCCAACTTCAACTTAGCCACTGCCAATTCCTCATTGGCTTTGGTCACAGCCACTTCTTGTTCGCGTTTGGCTTGTGTCACAATCTTTACAATCTTCTGCTCGACCTCGACCAACGCCGGCTTCTGCTTCACCAAGGCGACTTGTTCGGCCAGCGATCGTTCGGCAGTTTGCTGTTTGATCTGCTCGCTGTATTTCTTCTCATCGAGCCGTGCTGACTCTCGCTCTTGAATCGGCTTCGCGATCTGCTCTGGAGGACGAATGGTGGTAATCAGAGCTTCTTGAATCTCGATTCCCAGTGGCTCGCATGCCGACTTCATCGCGTCAGCAAATTCCTGTTCAAAGACCGTGCGAGTCTTGCCGTCGATGAAGTCCTTGCCGAGCTTGGCCGAACCTTTAAGACGGCAGAAGGCACGAGCGTTCGGCAGAATGATGTCTCGGACAATCTCTTCATGAACCGCGTCGCCATTCTCCATCTCGTTGTAGGTCACGTAGACCTCGGGAGCTTTTTCAGGCTTCACTCGAAACTGAATGCGTCCGTCTAAGCTCACCCAAAAGCCGTCTTTCGAAGGGAAACCAAACGTCTTCGACTCGGCCAAATTGAAGCGTTGACTACGGCAGTCGACCTTGTTGATCCGCACCATGTAGGGATTCACATAATGCGTACCCTCACGCAAGGTGGCGGGCTGCACGCCTCGCTCTCCCGGCTTTGCCAACAGCTCGTTGGGCTTCTCTGGAGCTGGCCCGGTTAAGTTTGTCACCACGCCACGAAAGCCCGGATCAATGATGACCGGCTCGTGCTCTTCGAGCTTAAAGAGATACGGGTTGATGATCTTACGCCCCGAAGTCAGTACTTCAGGAATGATGCCTTTCCTCTTCGGGATGAACTCCCCCTGCGACACCGCTTGGCTGTCGAGTTCGCCAATGAACTTACCGTACTTCAGATCTTCTCCGGTCAACGACACCAACACGCCCATCTTTCCGGCGGGAATGCTGGGTTGTTCGATCACTCGCCAATCCCAGATGACGGGGTTGTAAAAGTAGCGACCTTCGGTGAGTAATTTTTGTTGCACACCTTTGTGATCAATCGTTGGAGCGACTTCATCAGCATTGGTCAGGTCGAGGCCGCTCTTTCGCACGAGAACTGCCATCTGCCCGGTTCCTACGTCGATCCGGCAGTTCGAATAAGCCACCAAACCAGAAGCAACGAGCCCCAACGCAGCAAACACTACCGAGCTAACTCCCAGAGGCCCCTTGGGTGAACCTGACGATGACTGGAAAACATCAGTCAGAGTGTTGTTAGTCATCGAACATACTCCTGCATGCAGAACGCGAACGTTTTTGCGGACTCGCACATCGACAAGCCACACACGACACAACGGCGACGAACATGACGACTCAGAATGCCGTCCGTTCAAACGTAGGTTGGATATCGCACCGAGGTGTCAGGTTCGTTCGATAAGTCCGAATCCGAGGCCCATCTATGCAGCCTGCACCGGTTGGCGCGGCGTGCTAACGGTCAAAGCTGCGTTTGGCTCACGGCCGAATTCACTTCGAGCGATCGCCCCGAGAAAACGCTGCCGACCAGAACTACGAAACTCGCCCTACGACGGCAGAGCACGTAACGACGACGGCAACGAACTGCGGTCGTTCTATTAAGAACGTGTCACGACGTTACGAGTTGCGAACAACGCGTCTTTCAGATCAGGGCGTGAGCGAATTCGTGAACTCACAATGGCCGACTCAACGCAAGACAATGCGGCCGCGCGACGGGCGGTAGCCGTACTCAATCGCGAACCAATTGGCGAAGCGTTCGCGGTCCTCTGAGTGCTTATTGCGTTCGTCGTTCACGTGACCAATTTCGTGAATGAGAACGTTGTTGAGATAGAAGTCGCGGAGCGTTTGCGGAGTCCACGTCAGCGTCCAACGTCCGTCTTCTTCCGACCAGATGCCGCCAAACATTTTGGCTTCAATGATCTGAGCGGGACTCGGCGGACGGACATAGGTCTCTACCAACGATTCTTCGATGGGATAGAGGAAGACGTTGCGTCCCCACTGCATGCCATAGGCTGGGAACAACGACCGCTTCCGAGTCATGCGACTGAGCTGCACGACTTCCAGTCGTTCGGTGAAGCGACGCGGTAACTGAGCGATCCGCGCTTTGACTTCGTCCAAAGTCACCGCATGAATGAAGCCGTCGCCAGGCCGTTGCTTGATGAACCTCGTGGTCCCGGAGTTCGTGGGGTCGTACCAATCCTCTTGCGCATAAAAGTCCGACGTGCGTTCGCTGCTATTGTGACCTCGTTGCCGATACGCAGCCGGAGGCCGACCGCTGCTCGGGCGACGAGGCGAGTTCAACAACAGGCGCGGAACATTGCGCCGAGATGGTGTTCTGAAGTCTTCGCGTTTCACGGCTGAAGTCTCCCGACGACGTCACGCAGTCGTCTCCGAGTGGATCATCCATGAGTCGATCGAAGTCCTGTAACAGCGAGCGATCCTCTCAAATGATGACTCGACCTCAAGCTGAACAATCGCAATGCGGGATTCAGGAACGAAGCTCGAACGACCGTCGCCTCAATTCGTTCCGAGCACGGCAGTTAGCGATGATCTGATCGAGTAATCCGCGCGGTGCTTCAGACTTTGTCGAGGAGTTCCGCAACTCGCAGATCAGCTCTAAGCCCAGCAAGAGACTGGGGATCGAACTTCTTGAGCGTGTTCAGCACTCCGCGCCGAAATCGTCTCGGTAGATAGACAGGTCGTGCCGCATTGTCGCGACGGGGCGAAGCAACCAAAGTCAACCGGAGTGCGCGTCAGGCAAACTCTGACCGCGCTCCAACTTGCCGGACCGCGCTAGCCGACAACATGCGAAGAGTCGCATGCCCTTTGGCCTGCGAGTCGCGAAGCGACTCGCCTAAGTAGCTCAGTCGCTCCGCGACTGAGTTTGCCCCCCTGATCTCCAATCGCAGTTGTCACACAGATCCGCGCGATCTATTCGAGGGGTCGTTCGTCGTCATGCGAGAAGCCCTGAGATCGCAGGATGAAATCCCACGTTATGACGAAGCGAAGTTGCTCTTAAGTCGCCGCATCAAGCGCAGCTTGCACTTTGGCGAGCACATCATCCGGCGAGAGACCTCGAATTAAGAAGGTCTTGCGAGTGTTCGTATCACCGGAGAGCAACTCAATCTGCGAACGCTTGAGGTCCAATGCATCCGCCAGGACCTTGATGAGCGCGTCGTTGGCTTTGCCCTTTTCAGGGGCTTGAGTGACGGCCACTTTTAACGCTCCGGCGTGCTCGCCCACAACTCCATTGCGTCGAGCACGCGGTTGCGCTTGAACCGGCAGAACAGAGCCTGCCGCATGCAACGCGACCTCAACCGACATGACGCCTAGACCTTGCCATCAGCGGCCTCGGGAGCGTCTTCCACAACGCCCTCAATAGCATCCACGACAGCACCGGCTTCGAGTTCCGATTCCGCCAGCTCACCTGATTCGGCACCTTCTTCGTTGGCCTCATCCACGGGCTTAACGGGCGGCAATTCTGCAAGCTCGGCTTGTTGAATTTGCTTTTCGAGTTCGCTCGTGACACCGGACAAACGGAAGATCAAATCAGGTACTTTGCGGCGGCTAATCGTTTCACCGATCGCGAATCGCAGCTTGCCCTTCACGGCATTGAGCTTATTCAAAATCTTGAAACGCTCAGGCTGCTTTTCGAGGTCATAAGGTTGAACAATGACCAACAACTGAGCCGCTCCATCGAGCGGCTGTACGTCGACGACCATCAACTCGCGCAACAAATCATCGCCGCACTCACCAGACAGAATCTGATTGAGTTCGCGGGCAACGTGCTTGCAAAGCTGCATCGTCTTGCGATCGAAGCCACGGCCTCGTCGCGGTGAAGCAGGAAGACTCATAAAACAAAAACTCCTCGCGGAAGTGAGATACCTAAGAAATCAATGTGATTGTCGATGTGGAACTAAGCTGAGTCATAACGGATCTCCCTTCCTTCACGAGTCTTTTCCAAGCGTCCTGTTCGACGACTGGGACATATCTCAAGCGGTCAAGAACGAGTGCCCCATCTCAGTCGCGGAGCGACTGAGCTACGTAGGTGAGTCGCTCCGCGACTCACTGAACTCGACGCTTAGGCCGTGACTCTGCACAAGCACCAACGACGAGTTTCTGGAGGACAACAATCGAGCCGCTCAGACGAGGTCGTCACGTCTAAGGTTCACTCGACGTCGATCATTCGCAGCGGCCCAAACATCAAGAGACTCCGCCTTCTGTCCTCGCGACGGCCCGTTCAACGCCTTACTTCGCGTCGTCCTTCTTGGGCTCTTCTTTCTTGGCCTCGTCCTTGGCTGGCTCTTCTTTTTTCTCCTCAGGCTTCTTGTCTTCAGCCTTAGGCTTTTCGGTCGACTCGGCGGCTGGTTCCTTCTTGGTTTCAGTCGCAGGCTTCTTGTCGTCGCCCTTCTTGTCTTCCGTTGGTGCGGCCTTCTCAGCAGTCGGATCGGCAGTGATTTCCGGCTTGTACTCGTGAGCTCGCTTTCTCAGCACCGTCGCGGATTGAATCTTGTCGCCCTTGCGAAGCGCTGCAGCGATATCAAGCCCTTCGACAACTCGGCCAAAGACCGTATGCCCGCCTGTGCCTGCTTCCTTTTGCACGTTCAACCACGGCGTCGGAAGATGAGTGATAAAGAACTGCGAGCCACCCGAATCACGGCCAGCATGAGCCATGCTCAAAGTGCCTCGAAAGTGCATGCGTGGCGTGAGCTTGGGATCGTGGCATTCGCACTTGATCGAGTAACCCGGTCCGCCCTTGCCGTCATCGCTGGGGTCATCGTTCAACGTGTTGGGGTCACCGCCCTGAGCCATGAATCCATTAATGACGCGATGGAACTTGATGCCGTCGTACTTCTTGCCTTCGACGAGACTGATGAAGTTCGCCACGGTGTTCGGTGCGTGATCCTCAAATAGTTCGATGACGATCTTGCCCTTGGCCGTTTCAAAGACCACTCGCGGCAGAGCTTGATCGCCTTCGAGCTTGGCTTCCTTCTCGCGAATGGCTTGCTCGGTCTTCCACAGATCGACGTAGGTCTTGGCGTAGTCGGCATACGGAGCGAAATTGGGATCGAGCTTGTTGTTCTTGACGGCTTCGCCCAGCAGCCCAGCAGCCTCCTCGAAGTTATGCAACGCATACTGAGAGACGCCTGCGGTCTGCATGACGAAGCGAGTCTTGTAGTTGCCAGCGATCAACTTCGCAGAGATCTCGGCGGCTTTGTCGTATTGGTTCTCGTTAAAGGCGCGAGTCATCACGATCTCGGCGGCTTCATTGTTAGCAGCATCGGCGGCATAGACTGTGGGCGCGAGCTCCACCATCTGCGGCTCGATCTCAACTTGGAATTCGCGGATCAAGTCAGCAAACTGCTCGCGAACCTTGCCCTTGGCCTCGTTGCCTTTGGCGGCTTCAAAGTCCTTTTTCAACTTCTGCAGCGAATTGAAGATCTCCAGTTTGCGAGCCGCCAGCTTCTTCCAACTCTCAGCGGGATTGCCTTGCGCTTTGCCATCATCTTCAACGACGCGCAGCTCGGTCTTGGGTTTTGCTGTCTCAGCGGGTTTGTCCTGAGCCATCAGCAGGCTCGTCCCGGTAGAAAGCGCGACCAACGCGAGGAAACTTGGAATGGCAATCTTCATGGCACTTCGACCTTGTTGATTCGGAAGAGAAACCTGCGGCATTTGTGGCCGAACTTCGGCAGCAACTTGTCAGGATGCTAACCCTCGAAGCCAGCGGACCACGCGAAAGGGCGGAGTTGTAAAGCAGCCCTTTCAACCGAGAAAGCCAGTGCTCAACTGCGAGTCGACAACACTCATCAGCACTCATCGCTCGCCGCCTCTACGTCGCAATCCGCGGAAGCAAGGTTGCACTCTCTTCATATGAGGATCCGTCATCACTCGAAGTGAAAACTAAGAGATCCAATTCCGAGCGATAATTCTCGCTCTGCCGACTTTTGTCTGCGGCTTCGAGAAACGACAACGCGGATCCTTAGCTCGGTCGCAAGAGTCGAGCTTCACGCACTCGCAACAAGACGCACTTCGCATGGATGGTTCGCACGACATTCTTTCGGGACTTACAGACGCTCAACGCGCGGCTGTTGATTGCTTTGAAGGACCGTTGCTGGTGCTGGCCGGTCCGGGTTCGGGAAAGACCCGAGTCATCACGCGCCGCATTGCTCGGCTGATCGAACGCGGCGTTGCTCCGTGGCGCATTCTCGCGATCACGTTCACGAATCGAGCTGCTCGCGAAATGCAGGAACGCGTCGACGCACTGCTGCCCAACAGCAAAGTTTGGGTCAGCACCTTTCACCGTTTTTGTGCCAGCGTGCTCCGACGGCGAGCTCAGCTTGTCGGGCTCGATACCAACTTCGTCATCTATGACAAAGCCGATCAATTGCAGGTCGTGAAGCATGTGCTGGAAGAGTTAGAGCTCGATGCGTTGCGCGTCGCTCCGCAAAAGATCGCGGCGCGGATGAGCAAGATTAAGAACGCCTTTGTCGAGCCCGACCAGTTCGCAGCATCGCTCGATGAGAACGTCGGCGAGCCGTTCGATGCGGTCGTCAAGCAAGTCTATCCGCGCTACCAACAAGTGCTCCTGCAATCGAACGCCGTCGACTTCGACGACCTACTCCTGCATGTTGTGCGGCTGTTTCAAGACAACCCCGAATTGAGGGCCGAGTACGACGCGAGGTTCCGCTTCGTCCTCGTCGACGAGTATCAGGACACGAACCCGGCTCAGTACGCCATCGTTCGCGCGCTGTCGGTCGATCATCCCAACGTCTGCGTCACCGGCGATCCCGATCAGTCGATCTACGGCTGGCGCGGCGCGCACATCGATAACATTCTGAACTTCGAGCGCGACTATCCCGGTGCCAAGTTGGTGCGGCTCGAACACAACTTTCGCAGCACGGCTCTCATCCTGAAATCAGCCGACCAACTGATCGCTCACAACCGCTTAAGGAAGTCAAAGTTGCTGATCACCGATCGTGAGGACGGAGATCCGGTGCAACTGTTGAAGTTCGCCGACAGTCACCAAGAAGCTGACGGCGTCGCGCAGTTGATTCGCAAAATGTGCCAAGACGGCGAGCGCAAGTGGTCGGACTTCGCGATCTTCTATCGAGTCAACGCGATGTCGCGCGAGTTCGAGCTCGCCTTCACTCGACATCACATCCCTTTCATGGTCGCGGCGGGCGTGGCGTTCTATGACCGAGCCGAAGTGAAAGATCTGCTCGCGTACTTGAGGCTCATTGAGAACCCCGCCGACTCCGTGGCCTTTGCGCGCATCGTCAACAAGCCCGCGCGGGGCATCGGCGGAGCGAGCGTCACCAAACTCCAACGCTGGGCGGATCTCAACAAGGTCACGGTCTTCGAAGCTGCTCGTTCAGCCAGCGCTGTCGAAGGTCTGTCCAAGGCCGCGCAAACCAAATGCAAAGCCTTCGTCAAAATGATCGAGAGCTTTTCGTTGTCGCACTCGGGCAGCGTTAGCGACTTACTCAAGCACGTCATCGATCGCACGAACTACGCTCGGCTGTGTGTCGAGAATGATTCCGAGCATGCAATCGAACGCCGCGCAAACATTGAAGAACTCATCAACGCCGCTGCTCAGTACGACGAACGAGCCGGCGACGAACGCACGATTGCCGGCTTCCTCGAAACCACGGCGTTGGTTGCTGAAGACGAACTCGTCGACCCGGCCTCAGGCAAAGCCACGTTGATGACATTGCACGCGGCCAAAGGTCTGGAATTCCCGGTCGTTTTCATCGTTGGTGTCGAGCACGGTTTGATTCCGCACGAACGATCGTTGAAGAGTCCTGATCCGGTGCAAGGAGCCAGACAACTCGAAGAAGAGCGTCGGCTGTTGTTCGTCGGCATGACTCGCGCGATGCAAACTTTGTTTCTGACGACCGCTGCGGTGCGCGACGAGCACGGCAAGCCACGCAGCACGATCTTGAGTTCGTTCTTGCAAGAAACGACCTACGACACGCTCGACTTGACCACCCCGGTGCCAACGCGCACCGAGTCCGGTCCGTCGCCGGAAGAGAAACGTCGCCAAGAACTCAAGAAGCGATTGCAGGAATCGACCGGCAAGCCGCTCCTCATGACAGGGGCCGCGCTGCTCAGCGGCAATCACGAAGAAGCTCCCATGCCGCAAGCCTTCGCGATCGGAATGCAGGTGCGTCATCCTCGTTACGGCAAGGGCACAGTGATCGACGTCAATGGCTTCGCCAAACGACGAACGGTGACAGTCTGCTTCGACAACAACGAGCAGACCGAGACCTTCTCAGTCGCCCACTGCCCTCTGCAACCGCTAGGCATTCGCTAAATGGAGAGGCTCGATCAGAAACTCTCGATAGATGTAATACTTCTACCCTCGCCCCCCCGGGGAAGAGGGTGGGGGTGAGGGGCAGTTGCAAGTTGGTCTCAGTCCGTTGAGGCCAAGTCACCATCTCTCTGACTCGCAGCATTCAATTCAGAACCGACAAGGAACCAACTCATGACTCCGTATTTGATTCGCAGCGTGGCTTGGTGTTGTGCGTGCCTCATGCCTCTGATGGCCACAGCCAAACAGCGGACGAGCTACTAACTAAGGCCAAGAGCGTGCTGGCACCGGTGAATGGCGAACTCAAACTCAACGGACTGCAGCAACCGGTCGAAGTGCTGCGTGACCGTTGGGGCATCCCGTATATCTACGCACAGAACAGTCATGACCTCTTTCGGGCTCAGGGCTTTGTCGTTGCGCAGGACCGGCTGTTTCAGATTGATTTGTGGCGACGCGTCGGAGTGGGCGAGTTGGCCGAGATCTATGGCGAGTCATCCCTCGAAGGTGATCGCTTCGCGCGGCTCATGCTGTATCGCGGCGACATGCAAGCTGAATGGTCGAGCTACTCAGCGGATGCTCGTGAGATTGCCACAGCCTTTACCGACGGCATCAATTCTTACATCGACCAACTCGGAGATCGTCTGCCGATCGAGTTTCAGTTGCTCGGTTATCGACCCAAGAAGTGGCGTCCCGCAGACGTGCTCGCGCGAATGTCGGGACTGGTGATGGTCAGCAATTGGGAGAAGGAACTCGCGCGAGCGCGCTTGATCGCCAAGGTCGGACTCGAACGAGCACGGCAGATTGCTCCGACCGAACCGACCGTCGACTTCGCTCCCGATCCTAAGCTCGATCTCAACTTGCTCTCGCCCCAGATCATGGCGGGATATCAAGCAGCAACTCGTCCGTTGAAGTTCACTCCGGTGAAGACCGAGAGCAACAACTGGGTGGTCGATGGCACGCTGTCGACGTCGGGGAAGCCGCTGTTAGCCAGCGATCCGCATCGCACCACAGCCCTGCCCTCGTTGCGTTACATGGTGCATCTCAACGCCCCCGGCTGGAACGTGATCGGCGCTGGTGAACCCGCTCTGCCGGGAGTGGCCATCGGTCACAACGACCGCGTCGCGTGGGGCTTCACCATTGTCGGCACGGACCAAGCGGACTTGTTTGTCGAGGAAACTCACCCGGACGACCCGCGACGTTACAAGGTTGGCGATCGTTGGGAGTCCATGCGCGTCGAGCATGAAACCATCGCGGTGAAAGGCCGTGAGAAAGCCGAGGCTGTCGAGCTACGATTCACTCGGCATGGCCCAGTCATTTTCCAAGACGACCAGAAGCACATCGCAATCGCATTGAAATGGGTGGGCTCGGAACCGGGAGCAGCGGGTTACTTGGGCAGCTTGGCAGTGGCTCGTGCTCAGTCAGCCCAAGAACTGGTGACGGCTCTCGATCGCTGGAAGATCCCCGCGTTGAACTTCGTCTTCGCGGATGTTGACGGAGCCATCGGTTGGGTCGCGGCGGGACTCACTCCCATTCGTGCTCACAGTCAGGGCTTACTGCCAGTGCCCGGCGCCTCTGGCCAATACGACTGGAGCGGCTTCCTCAAAGTCAGCGAACTGCCGCAGGTGCATAACCCCGCGAAGCACTTCGTCGCGACAGCCAATCACAACATCCTGCCGCCCGGTTACGACAAGCAGATCGCCTACGACTGGTCATCGTCCTATCGCTTCGACCGCATCGAACAACGACTCAGCGCCGCGTCCAAGTTCACGCTCGAAGACTTTCAAAGTATCCAACACGAGAGCACATCCATCCTGGCTCAGCAGCTCGTGAAAATCGCCAAGTCGCGAGCGGCGGCGTTCTCTTCCGAGCATGCCAACGATCTCAAGCTGTTGACCGACTGGGACGGCAATTTGTCGCGCGACTCGGCAGCGGCGGCGCTGTATTCGGTGTGGCTGCAAGAACTGATGACGAGGTTCTTCGCGCTGCATTTGCCCAACGACCTGAAGCTCGAACGAGGCGACCTGCGCAGCCATCCGGTGCTCGTTCAGAATCTGTCGCAACCTCAAGCCTCGACGTTCGGTCCTAATCCAGAAGCGGCTCGCGACCGACTGCTCACCGAGTCTCTCTCTGTCGCATTAACGAGAACCAAGAAACTCCTGGGCGACGATCCGCAACATTGGAAGTGGGGAAAACTACACACCGCCACGTTCCGTCATCCGCTGGCCACAGTCAGCCCCGCGCACGAGCAAGCATTTAATCTCGGTCCGGTGCCTCGATCGGGAGACAGCACAACTCCCAACAACACGCGGGCGAACGATGACTTCCAGCAGATTCACGGAGCCTCGTATCGCCACGTGCTGGACTTGGCCGACTGGGATCGAGGCGTGGCAACGAACACTCCCGGCCAGTCGGGCCAGCTCGGCAGCCCGCACTACGGAGAACTGCTGCCGCTGTGGGCCGAAGAGCGATACTTCCCACTGAACTTCACGCGCCCCAAAGTCGAAGCGGCGACAACTCAACGCATGAAGCTGACTCCCTGACCGAACGGCGCAAGATCAACCGGTGAGGTCCACGGGTTTGCCAATGCTGAGTCGCTGCCGAGTCTGCAGGAAGTGGTCGTCGTACTCTTGCCGGTTGTCGATGCCTAAGTGCTTCAAGATGGTCGCGCTGAGATCAGCAGGAGTGACCGGCTTGTCGATCACATGTCCGGCGTTGGGCGACGTTGAACCATAGACCTGACCGCCGCGAACTCCACCACCAGCCACGAAGGCCGAGAACGCATGCGGCCAATGATCTCGTCCCGTCCTCGAAGTCATGCCGTTCTGCGAAACGAATCCGACGCGCGGAGTCCGACCGAACTCGCCCAACACGACGACCAGAGTCGAAGCCAGCAAGCCGCGCTGATCGAGGTCTTCCAAGAACATTGCGAGGCCGCGATCGAACGGTGGGCACAGGCGATCTCGCAGCTTGGGGAAATTGTCGACGTGAGTGTCCCAATGCGGCGAGACC
>OMIV01000359.1 GCA_900299185.1 Planctomycetaceae bacterium | reverse complement strand
TCAACGACTGGGGTTTGATCTCGTCGGCATTGCACCCGCGGTAAGTCCGACAACGCTGGCGTCATTCCGCGACTGGGTGGAATGCGGCTACGACGGTGAGATGCATTACATCCAACGCCGCGCCGCCGCTTACGAACACCCTCGGCACGTTCTTCCGCCGGTTCGCAGCGTCATCATGGTGGCCAGCAACTACTTCTCCGGTGACGACACGCACCAGCAGTCTTCTGGCTTTCGCATCTCGCGCTACGCGCAAGGCACGGGCGACTATCACTCGGCGATCAAAGCTCGACTGCAACAACTCGCAGCGTTCCTGCATCTGAAGCAACCCGGCTGCCGCACTCGCCCCGTGGTCGATACTGCCCCGCTGCTCGAACGAGACTTCGCACGACTCGCCGGTCTCGGTTGGTTCGGCAAGAACACGATGCTCATCAACAAGCAGCGCGGTAGTTGGTTGTTCCTCGGCGCGTTATTGACGGACCTCGAACTCACGCCCGATCGACCGCATGAGACAGCTCATTGCGGGACCTGCACCCGCTGCTTAGACGCCTGCCCAACCCAAGCGTTCGTCGGTCCGCACGTGCTCGATGCTCGCCGCTGCATCTCGTATCTGACGATCGAACTGCGAGACGATCCCATTCCTGAAGCTCTGCGACCCGGCGTTGGCGATTGGATCTTTGGTTGTGATGTCTGCCAAGAAGTCTGTCCTTGGAACCGCAAAGCCACTCACACAACGGTTCCCGAATTTCTGCCGCAGCCCAATCAACCGCGCGACGTTGCCGAACTGCTGGGCCTGACCGACGAGCAATTTGAATTACATCTCGCCAGCACTCCCATGGAGCGAGCCGGACGTCGCGGACTGGTTCGCAACGCCGCAATCGCCGCCGGGAATTCGGGCGACAAGAGTTTGATCGAGCCTCTGCAGAAGCTCGTCGATGATCCTGAGGAACTCGTGCGCGACGCGGCACGATGGGCCGTAATGCAGCTCGCTCAAGGCCGCAAATCAACGCAGAGCTAGCCCACCACTAACTCGTTCCCAGGCTCCGCCTGGGAACGAGCAAAGCCACGAAGAGAAGACGTGCGATACATCTACTCTTCGTGGCTACGTTTGTATTGGCACTCGTCTGAGCGACTACTTCTTCTCGGTCTTCTTCTCAGGAGCGTCATCAGACAGCGAAGCCGCGGCCGTCGCTGCGGGTTTGGACTTCGCCGAGCCCGTGACCTTGGCCAACGTCGCATCCAGGTCTTTGGCTTGCAAGCCAGTCGACAGCACTTTGCCGTCGGCTCCCACCAACCACATCTGAGGAATGTTCTGCACGCCGTAGTAAGTCACCACAGGACTGTTCCAACCGCGCTTGGCCGGGTCCGCGTGATAGATGTTGCGCCACGACATACCCGATGACTCTGCGAACTTATCGATCGCGAGTTCGTCGGTATCGACGCTCACTCCAATCACATGCAAGCCCTTGCTCTCGTACTTGCCGGTCGTCGCAATCAAGTCCTTGGACTGATCGACAAAGTTCTTGGCTTCGGTCGACCAGAACACGATCAGCACTGGCGAGCCTTTGAACTCTTCAACCGAGACAAAGCCGCCATCGATGGTCGGCCCGCCCAGGTCCACAACGTTGCCCGGCAAATTCAATCGACGCAGCGGCGCGACAGCAGCTTCTGCTTGCTCGGACTCTGGATACTTCTGGCGAATCGCGGCGTAGCACTGGATCGAGTCTTCGGTCAGTCCCCACACGTCGCATGACAATGCGGCATCGTTGAGCAACGCCAACGCTCGGTTCTGATCCTGCGGGAACTTCTCGGCAAACGAACGAGCTTGGCGTGAGAACTCCTTCACCCAGCGCGGATCTTGTGACGCATACCGGATCGCGTTTTCGTCAGCGAACTTCGCCACGAACCAACCAGCATCGGCAGCCGCCTTGGACTTGGGATTCTTGGAGTGGAGCGCCGAAGCGTTCTCGTAGAGCGAGTTCACGCTGTCTTGATCGCCCTGCATCGCGAGCTGGAACGTTGCTTCCATCAGGCGATGTACGCCGATGTTGAAGAGCTGTTCCTTCTCTTTGTCGTTGTGAGTCACCGCGATGACGTCGGTCGCCATCTCGATGATCTTGGTGTTTCGTTCGCGCCGAGCCTCGCGTTGTTTCTCAACGTCGTCGGTCTCAGGAAATGGCTTCAGCCACAACTGAGTCATCTCCAGAATCTTGGCTTCCGGAGTGCCCTCTTTGGGCTTCTCGATCTTGATGTCGTCTTCCTCGGGTACTGCTGCATTCCCGGCAGAGGCGATCGAAGCCGTTGGCAACTGCGAACCCGCTTGCTCATTGCTGGCCGAGGCCTTGGAGGCGCCAGATTCAGCAGTTGGTGCAGCACTTTCGCCGCCACCACAACCACTCAAACAAGCCGCCGATAAACCCAGAATTGCCAGCCAATGGCGATTGAAAAGCATAATGCTCCCCATCCTTTGAGAGACTCTTGGACCGAAACGCGAGCGGGTTCTAGCGAAGACGATTCGAATGCCTCAATAGGGATGTCGGCGCGAGCGAATGAGCGATGGCCGATTCAATCTCCGCGTCACCACATCAGCGCTTCGGGCTTGCGCTGGTACGACTTCAGTTCCTGCCGACTGCACAGCCACAGACGGCGCAGTCTTTTCGTCGCAGCAAAGGCACCTTCTGGAAGTCCATCGTCGCGAGACTCATCCACAGCATGGTTCCTGCTAGTGGCGCGGCACAGCCGGTGACGAGCTTGATGACTTCCAAGGCAGCCATCGCACCGACGATACCAGGCACTGCTCCGATCACCGGGAACTCACGCTTCCAATGCGGAGGACTCTCGGGCAGCAAGCACGCCAAGCAACCCGTTTGACCGGGGATGAAGGTCGTGAGCTGAGCGTCGAATTCATACATCGCGCACTCGACCATCGGTTTGCCTTGCCGCACGGATTCGCGATTGAGCAAGAAACGCTCCCCAAACCTCGGCGCGGCATCGACGATGAAATCCGCTTGAGCAACAAGACCGACGACGTTGTCTTCGCTCACATGCTCGGCCAGTGTCACAACTTCGACATGCGGATTGAGTTCTCCCAATCGCTCTCTCGCGGAATCAACTCGCAGCGTGCCGAGCCTTGGTGTCGTCATCAGCAGTTGACGATTGAGATCGCTGGGCTGGATCTTGCCGCCATGCGCGAGCACGAGTTTCCCGATGCCCGCTGCGGCCAAATAAGACGCGACCGTCCCGCCGACCCCGCCGATCCGAGAAATCAGAACGCTGGCCGCCTTGAGCTTCTGCTGGCCGACCTCACCCAAGTGCGGCAACCACATTTGCCACTCGTACCGAGCACGTTCGACAGCGGTCAGTGAGGGGAGTTCAGCCATCGGCATGATGCGAGCTTTGAAGTCGAAGAATGAAAGTGAGTCGCCACGAGCGACGAGTCGTCGCGGAATCAGCAACGGCATTCAAGCGGTCTTCTGCTGAGTGACCCGTTACTGATAAGCAACCGCGCCGATCGCAGAGCATTCCAGGCTCGCGCCAACCTTCTCGCAACGAGAGCGCGGCAGGAGTGCATGATTCCTATGAGCTTCCCGTCAGATATTCGCGCTCCGTTTCATTCGCGCGGGCCTTCTTGATCAGATCAAACTGGTCCGCGTCCCTAAGAGGGAAGATGGCCGCGCGAATGAAATGGAGCGCGAATATCACGTGACGTTCGATAACGGCTGCGACGACAGCGTCAGCGCTGCATATCTCAATGCCCCAAAACTGACGCTGCGGGCTAAATCGGGAAGTAGACTCGACCTCCACGCCTTAGAAGGATGACGTATGGCAGCTCAATCGGTCGAAATCATCGGGCATCGCGGAGCATCCATCGCCGCTCCAGAGAACACGTTGGCAGCCATCAACCTCGCTTGGAAATGGAACGCGGACGCGGTCGAAATCGACGTTCATCTGACGCGCGACCGGCAAGTTGTGGCGATTCACGATGACTCGCTGCTCAGAACGTCTCAGGCTGATGTGCTGATTAAGGATCTCTCTCTGGCCGAACTGCAGACATACGACGTCGGCCAATGGAAGTTCCCGCAGTTCGCGGGCGAACGAGTGCCAACGCTCGACGAAGTCATCGCCACCATTCCGCGCGGCAAGCGGCTGTATGTCGAACTCAAATGCGAAGCCGATGTTTTGGAACCACTCGCCGAAGTACTGGCCTCGGTGCAGGAGCACCCTGAGTCCGTTGTGCTTATTGGATTTGATCCCGAACTTATGCCCGCCGCCAAGCGACGATTCCCCGCTCACAAAGTGCTGCAGGTGGTCGAGCAAACTCTCTCAGCAGCCAACGTCTGGACTCCGACCATTGATGAGATCGTCGCGCATTGCGTTCGACATGGGCTGGATGGCGCAGACCTCTCTAACACCTTGGGTGTGGACCGAGCGGCCGTCGACAAACTGAAGTCCGCCGGTTTGAGCGTCTGCATTTGGACGGTCAACAATATCGAAGACGCTCGCCGACTGATTGATGCCGGAGTCGATAGCCTGACCACCGACGATCCGAGGTTGCTGAGTTCGGTGCGATGATTCGTCGTCGATACCAACGTGGAGCACGCTTCTAACGTGCTCGTTTCCCATGAAGTCGGGCACGTTGAAAACGTGCCCCACGAAGGAACTACTGTCTGACCGAATCGCTCGTTAGCGGACGCCGTTCAGAGGCAGATGACCCCACAGCGTTTCTTCGCCACGCAGCACGTAGAACTTCAGCGGAGCGAACGAGCGAAGCTGCGGGTGCTCGACGACGTAGCTGACGTTCTCGAAGTTCACCGTCTCCCAAATGTGGAGCCCAACCAAGACGTCGCCTTGCTGAATGCCATTCTGCGACGCCGCACTGCTGGGACGAACCGAAGTCACTCGCATACCACCACGATACTTCGGACCGACGATCGACTTCTCTTGCTCGCTGAGCGGAGTGAGCTTTACTCCGAACAACCGCCAGCACTTGTCGGAAGCGTCTTCAGACTTCGCCACTGCTGACGAATGGCCGCTGCTTTGAGCACGCACAACTGTCGTCACCGCCGAGGCAGGCTTTTGATTCACAGCCGCCAAAGTCATCGACAACTTCTCGACGCGATCAACGCGACGGACCGAGACTTCCACAGTTTCACCAGCCGGTCGACCAAGCAACGCTCGCTCGAAGTCTGCCGCATCGACGACCGAAGTCTCACCGACCTTCACGACCACGTCACCGGCTTTGAATCCGGCTCGCGCTGCAGGGCTATCGGTGATGGTATTATCCACGATCAACTTGCGATCGGCACCGTTCTTGGCGTCATTAGAGACCAAACCATGCCAAGTATTGCTCAGCTTCTCGGTATTCATGAGCTGGGCGATGATGAGCCGCGCATCGTCGATCGGAATCGCGAAGCCTATGCGCTGAGCACCCGCTCGAATGGCGACATTGATGCCAATTAATTCGCCTTCCAGGTTAACGAGTGGGCCACCGCTATTGCCGGGGTTAATGCTGGCATCAGTCTGAATGAGGTTGCGATAGGACTGCTTCTCATTCACTTCCACATCACGAGACAGCGCGCTGATCAGGCCGCCGGTCATCGTGTGTTCGTAGCCATAAGCATTACCGATCGCGATCACAGTCTCGCCCAGCATCAGGTCCGATGACGTGCCCAAAGGCATGACGGTCAGTGGTCGAGAAGCGTTGATCTTGATGACGGCCAAGTCGTGCTTGCGATCGAATGACACAACGTGAGCCGTATAAGCCGAGCCGTCACGAGTCGTGACGCGCAGCGAGTCCACGCCATCTACGACGTGGTGATTGGTGACGATGTAGCCGCGCTCGTCAAAGACGATGCCGGTACCCATGCCATTCACCTTCTGTCCGCGCTCAACAGAGAACAACGAGCCGCCTTCATCCGAGCGTTTCTCGCTGTGAATGTTGACCACGGAAATCTCGGCGCGGCGAATGGCCTTCACCAACGGAGTTTCGCGCACAGACGCCTGAGATGACCCAGCTGAAAGAGCGAGGACAGCGGCGCACAGTGTGATTCGTAGAAGTCGCTTCATCATGGGGCGTGTCGTGGGCTGGCGGTCGTTGGGGGCTGTCGCGGACAGTCCGTTCCGTCCAAATCGAGAGACGCAATCCATGCAATCTCCCGCCCGCCAGGATCGGCCAACCTCTGACGACTCCTTGAAACCACGAAGGACGACACGCACAACCGGAATACGCAGCCAGAAGTCACACCAGCCTTAAACTTTGACGGTTAGGCAAGCTGCTTCTGAGATATTCGCCGCAGGGATTCGAAGCATTCTCAAGGCACACTGGTCCCACTCGTCAGAGTCAGCACGACCAGTCTCGCCAACTGATTGAAGCACCGGCGTCAGTCGTCACAATCGCGCCGCTCTGCACCGGTCACCTCGAAGTTGGTGACTTGCGAAAATCGCACTAAAGGTTGAGCCATCGCTGACAAAGTCGCCCGAACCGGAAAAGGTTGCCTCGATGACGAAACGGGAACAGCTAGAGCAGATGCTCGCGGCGAGCCCCAATGACGCTTTTTTGAAGTACGCACTCGCAATGGCCTATGCCAGCGAGGGCCAAACTGCCGAAGCGGCGAAGCGGCTGGCGGTCTTCAATCAGGAACATCCGCAAGACGTTCCAGGCTACTTTCAGCGCGGCAAGTTATTGGCCAAATTGGGTGAAGAAGACGAAGCCCGAACGGTGCTCAAACAAGGCATCAGCGTCGCTCGCCAAGTCGGTGATTCACACGCTGAAGCGGAGATGACGGCATTCATCGACATGCTGTGAGAACGACGATCTCTTCATTAATTCGAAGACCATCAACCAACGATGGCGCGGAACTCCGATGTCGCTCGCACGGCGGCGAGGTCTCCGTCGTCTTGAGCGCGGGGCATCAAGCTCGGGTCAGCGACGAACGCTTCCCTCAGATGCATCAAGCTGCGATCGAACTCACCACAGCGACTGGCATGGCAAGCCAAGTTGTAATGAGCCTTCGCATGGTTCGGCTCTTCGCACAAGACGCGAACATAGAGTTCGGCTTCTTCATCAAAGCGGCCCAACCGCGAGAGACACGCCCCCAAATGCACGGTCAGTTCCAGCCGATCGATCGCCTCTTCAACGGGATCGCCTTCGCGCAAGGCTAGAGCGAATTCAAACAACCGCGCTGCCATCTCGAATTTCTCAAGATGGAATTTGCAAAACGCCATCAGCGGCAAGAGCGCACGTTGCTCGCGCGGTGTCTCGTCAAAGAGTTGCTCGAACATCTCATACGCAGCGACGTATTGCCGGTCTTGATACAGCTCGATGGCTTGATGCAGCCGGGCCATGCGAGTGATCGCTGGGCAAGCTCGCGAGATCGCGCCGAGTTCCTCAAACAACTCGGACTCTTCGACTCCCATCTCCATGAGTTCTTGAATGATCGAGCCCATCTGCTGAGTGGACTGGCCTTCGAACTCGTTTGAATCAAGAGTAAGATCAGGGCTCGATTGATCGCGTGAGACAAGCTCTTCAGCGTGAACTCGGAAGCCGTCGACATCGCAATCGAACTCTTCAGCCACAGCTAAGAATCGTTGGCAAAGACGTATCAACGCATCGCCTTCGGGCACGCAGATGATCCGCGCATTGACGATCCAAAAGTCTTGGTCGACAGCTTCAATGACCGCGTCAAAGCCGCGCGTCGACAACACTTCGACCAGTCCGTTTGCCGCTGGTTCGTTGTCCGTCAAAACCAAAAACGTGATCTCGCGAGGGACACTGGCATCAAGGCCATACGAGTCCAAGAACTCCGCGATCTCCTGAGCAAGGCAGGCATGCGGTGTCATGCAATTCTCCAGCAGCAGCGTCATGGTGTGAGGAAGCTGACACCGCCCCGCAGACATCTCTGCCAACGGAATTCCAAGCCCTGAGAGCAACTCAATCAGGATGGAGCGAACGTGCCTGTGAGCGACGCTCGTGTGCGGTAAAGCCCCGCCCAAACATAGGGTGATGCCGTGTCTGGCGACGCCGAATCTGGTGACTTCGACCCAGGAGAAAACGTCGCTCGGCAAGGTTGTCAGGTCGCTCGCATTACGGCACCGGCACGACCTGCCAAACCGCCCGAGGACCGCAGCAGCTCGTCTTCCGGCATTTCGCGTCTGAGTCCTAAGCTCTCGGCACCAACCAATCCTTTAATGACGCAGCTCTCCGCGTCACCGAGGCGGTGCTTAGCTCAACGCATTAGCTCATCAACGTATTTGATCACTCGATTCACCGAGTCGCGCAGCACCAGCGCGCCGACATCGAGCACCGCTCCGCGATCGTTCCGGTTCGACGATGATTCGAACTCTGATCGCAATCCAAAACAGGAAGTCCTCTCGGTTCAAAACGTCTTTCAAAAAGGATTTGTCATGTCGACTCGAACGCAGCGAATGGTGGTATTGGCCGGAGTTTTGGGACTGACTGTCATGGGCATCGATCAGCTCCGTTCCGAAGGCCAACCCAAAAAGTCCGGCGATGAACCCAAGCGCGTGAAGCCGATTCCAGTCGAGGTCGGCACAACGCCTAAGAAGGACATGCGACCGTTCATGCTCGCCAAGTTGACGAACTCGCAACGCGTCTTTGAAGGGCTCGTCATGCGCGACTTCACCAAGATCAAGCAAGGCGCCGAGTCACTGAAGCTGACTTCGTTAGCCGAGCCATCTACGCCCAGCGGCGAAACTCAAGACGACGAAGTCTTCGACCATTTCCGCACCGAGTTCTTGCGACTGGCCTTCAAGCTGGAACAGATGGCCGACGCCAAGAACCTCGAAGGTTCGGCTTATATCGCCGAGAAGTTGAACGGCACCTGCATCGCGTGCCATCAATACCTGCGCGATGAGTTCGCCGAAAAGAAAGACAAGCAAAAAGCTGGCAGCGACAAGTCGAAGGAGTAACTCTGGTCGATCCGCCAGAAGATCCCTCGAACAACGGTTGCTCAAAGTCACGAGTTCCTGATTCCAATCCGCGCTCCATCTGTGTCTGTCTGTGGCCGACTCTGCATCTCTCACCGGAACCAGAGAGAGCAGTCTCACGCAGAGGTGCAGTGGTCGCGGAGATGAGGAACATGGTCTTCTCGGCGTTCCCCGCGCCTCTGTGTGAGGGTCGTCTTTTCGCGCTCTTCCAAATCGGGCCTCACCGCCAGCTCGGTTGGTTGCTGTCGTGTGCTCGGATCGCGTCCCTCACGGGCATGGTGAAGAGCTGTATTTTCAAGTACTCCGTCGACGGTCGCTCCCACACATCGGCAACGCCGCGCATGAAAACAGCCCGAGACATACGCCACACGAAGGGCCATCGTGCGAGCATGATCTCGGGCTGGAAAACGAAGCGACTCGCTCAACCTGGAGGATCGCAAGCAAATCGCTTCGGCTAATTCAGAAGATGAAAGGCGGCACCTAGTCGCGCCGCCTCGTCACGTTGTCTCGCAGTCGAACACACGCAGGGACAGGGTCGCTTGATCTGCGGAGAAAAGGCCCCGGCGGCGAGGAAAGGGCCGACACACACTCGCCACCAGGGACCAGCGACGCACTGCAAGTGTCTCAGTGAGACGTAGTTGGTTAAGGCAAACTCAATGCCGTTGGATGTGCCGAACTTCCGAAAAAACCAAGACACTGCTCGGGCACCTCGAAATTCCTAGCCACATCGAGTTTCCCCACAATTCAGCCGGTCTTCAGGCTCATCGCACAACCAGCGCGGACTCGCACGACGGCGCGAGCAGCAGAGCGCGCAGTGCGCCGCCCTGGCTACAGTTGGGTTGGATGAATGCTTACATATCCAACTCGCACCGTACCACCTGCCTTCGTGATCGAAGTCGCGGAGAAGTCTTCGCATTCGCAGAGTGCTTGCCCAAGCTACGGCTTCTCGAACACGCTCCTAGATGGCCTACTCCCGCCCGGTTAACGTCACCCTGTGAGCCAGCAATAGGCACGGCGATTTCGGTGAAGTCGCCTCACTCGCTTCAGCCACGAGCACGGCTTGCTCGAACGACTCGTCGTTAATGGCTCATCAATGGCTCATCACTTCCGTCCGTCATCAGGAGATCTCTCATGAGTACCACGCTGAAAGCTCCCGCCGTTCGTCAGACCAAGATGTTGATCAATGGCAAATGGTCTGATTCGCGCAGCGGTAAGACCTTCCCCACGATCAACCCGGTGACCGAAGAAGTCATCGCTCAAGTTGCTGAAGGTGACCCGGCTGATGTCGATGCCGCTGTCAAAGCCGCGCGAGCCGCCTTTGATTCCGGGCCGTGGTCTCGAATGGATGCCCGAGACCGAGGCCGCTTGATGAATAAGCTCGCGGACCTGATGGAAGCCAATCTCGAAGAACTCGCCGCCTTGGAGACTCTCGATAACGGCAAGCCCCTGCGCGACTCGCGAGCTGCTGACCTTCCGCTGTCGATCGACTGCTTGCGGTACTACGCCGGTTGGGCCGACAAGCTGACTGGCGACACGATCCCAATTCGAGGCAACTACTTTTGTTACACGCGCCGCGAACCAGTTGGCGTCGCCGGGCAAATCATTCCGTGGAACTTCCCGCTGTTGATGGCAGCTTGGAAATGGGGACCAGCTCTCGCCGCCGGTTGCACCATCGTGATGAAGCCAGCCGAGCAAACTCCGCTGACGTGTTTGCGCTTGGGCGAGCTTGCTCAAGAGGCCGGATTCCCTGACGGAGTCATCAACATCGTGCCCGGTTACGGAGCCACCGGAGCCGCGATCGTGAAGCATCCCGGAGTCGACAAGATCGCCTTCACCGGTCACTACGAGACCGCTCAGAAAATCATGGTCGACGCCTCGGCGACATTGAAACGTCTGACGTTCGAACTGGGCGGCAAGAGCCCCAACGTCGTCTTCGCGGATGCTGATCTCGATGCCGCCGTCGCAGGTGCCGAGTTCGGACTCTTCTTCAACCAAGGCCAGTGCTGCTGCGCGGGCTCGCGGTTGTTTGTGGAAGAAAAAGTCCATGCAGAGTTTGTCGAGAAGGTTGTCGCTCGGGCGAAGCAACGCAAGCTCGGTAACCCGTTGGATCTGGAGACGACTCAAGGTCCGCAAGTCGACTCTGACCAGTTCCAGAAGATCATGTCGTACATCGACAAGGGTAAGTCCGAAGGTGCCCAATGCCTGACCGGCGGCACTCGCTTCGGCAACAAAGGCTTCTTCATCGAACCGACCGTCTTCGACAACGTGACCGACGAAATGTCGATCGCGCGCGATGAAATCTTCGGCCCCGTAATGAGCATCCTGCCGTTCAAGAACGTCGACGACATCATCACTCGAGCGAACAATACCTATTACGGACTGGCCGCCGCCGTCTGGACCAAAGACGTGCAAAAGGCGCATCGCTTCGCGGCGGGCGTTCGAGCCGGCACGGTCTGGGTCAACTGCTATGACGTCTTCGATGCGGCAGCACCATTCGGTGGCTTCAAGATGAGCGGCATCGGACGCGAACTCGGTGCAGCCGGTCTGGCGAATTACACCGAGCTTAAAACGGTCACGATGAATCTCGGCTAAGTCCGACTCGACCATTCGTCGCCACAACGTGCAAACCCTGGAGTGCTCCGGCTGTGACGGAGCACTCCAGGGCGCTACGACGAACTCTTCAAGCGGCGCGAGTTTCGTCCGCTGCTTGCGGTCGCTGAGTTAGTTGCAGCTTGGCAAAGCGAGCACCAGCAGCGTCATAAAAATAGAGCAAGTTCTTATCCGCAGCCCACACCGCCGAGAGCCTCACCTGACGAGGACCAAACAAAGAGAAGTGGATGCCGGAGTTCTCTTCGCCGCGGCGGAGACCCATCTCGCGCATGCGGAACTGCTCGGGCACCAAGTTTTCCTTGTCGCACAACGTCTGATGGACGTAGGCGCGGAGATCCGTGAGCGTCGATATCGCTTCCGGTTGAACGATCATCTGGTGTTCTCGTCCCGTTGTCTCTGTGGTCAATCGAAGTTGTAAATCACGGTGTGAAGCAAGCTCGCGACTTGCCGTCCCAAGCCAGTGGCTGGGGTATGAGGTCGGCGGTGAGATCACCGCGACCGGTGCTTTCGATATCGGCCTCGTCGTCGTCGGTCTGTCCTCCGCTTCCAGCATGCGGCGCGACCGACATGACACGTTCGATCCACCCGACTCGCAGTTCCTCTTCAGCCGTTACAACCGGCACTCCATAGATCGCGCTAAAGGTGCCGTGTGGCCAACCACGTGAAACCTCAGGTGGCGGCATCTCGTTCAATCAGCTTCAGCGACTTCTGAACTCGGTCAGAGAAGTGATCACCATGTGGTCCGACTCGCCGCACTCCCAACTTCAGAACGGCCTCGCTATATCCCGCCGCGCGAACTTGATCCAATTCCTAGACCCTCAGGAGATTGCCGTGCCCGTTTTGACCGAGTCCGTTCTGTTTGAATTTGGGAAAGCTTTGCTGGCTGGCGGCGGGGCGACTCAAGAAGAGGCCACCATCGTTGGTCGTAGCCTGGTCGACGCCAATCTGCGCGGGCACGACTCGCACGGCGTCATGCGCATCCCCTTCTATGTGAAGCAGGTTCAAGAAGGCCGACTGACTGCGGGTTCGAATCTGACCGTCGAACATGAAACACCCGCGACCATCGTTGGCGACGGACATTGGGGATTCGGCCAAGTGCTCTCGGCTCAGTTGATGGGCAAGCTGATGGATAAGGCCGCTCAAGTCGGTATCGCCTCCGGCACGCTGCGCCGCTCGGCTCATATCGGACGTCTGGGTGAGTACGCCGAAATGGCGACCGCGCGAGGCATGGCCGCGATCATCTGCGCCAACACTCACGGCGCTGCTCAACGAGTCGCACCCGTCGGCGGCAAGCGGCCTCGCTTAGGCACCAATCCACTCTGCATGGGCATGCCCGGTGGGAAGGACGGACCGTTCGTTCTCGACTTTGGCACCAGTGCGACCGCCGAAGGCAAAGTCCGAGTGAAGAAGATCGCTGGCCAGCAAGTGCCACTCGGTTGGATCCTCGATCCCGAAGGCAAGCCGACAACAGACCCCAATCAGCTTTATGGTGACCCGCCAGGCACGATCCTGCCGATGGGCGGCGATCAAGCCTACAAGGGCTTCGGGCTGGCGTTCATGATCGAGATGCTGTGCGGTGCTCTGTCCGGTGGTCAGTGCTCGTACCCAAATCCCCCGCCACCAATCGGCAATTGCGCGTTCTTCATCGTGATCGATCCGCAGCAATACGCGGGCTACGAACATCTGCGTCAGGAGATCACGCAGCTCGAAGACTACACCCGCTCGGTGCCGCTCATTGATGGAGCTTCAGAAGTCACATTGCCGGGCGATCCCGAGCGTCGGACATTGGCCAAGCGCCGTGTCGATGGCATCCCGATCGACGATGGCAACTGGAAGGCGCTGCTCGCTCTGGCTAACGAGCTGAAGATTACCGCTCCGCAGGTGTAGCGCGACGAACGTTGGCGGAGAGAGTCCAACTCGACTCCTCTGCCAACTTCTCTCTGTTTGTCTTCGTCTTTGTTTCCTCTGTTTGCTTCTGTTCCAACCGTCTTCATTAAGACTTTGAACAGGAGAGAACTGAGGAAACAGAGACGAAGACCGACAGAGAATTGAGTGAGTTCCATTCGCGCTCGGTTTGATTCGCGCGGACTCAATTCAGCGGAACCGCGCCAAAGAATTGAATCGTGAGTTGAGCTGTCAGTGAGTCAGGGCAGTGGCCCTCTTCTAAGACATGACCGAAGTATGCGACGACGATGGGACATCTTTTGTGCGGTCGTCGACAACTTCGGAGACATCGGGATTTGTTGGCGGCTCGCTCAACAGTTGGCAGACGAACGAGCTGCCGATGTTCGGCTCTGGGTCGATGACCTAGCCGCGTTCGCGCGGCTGAATCCTGCCGTCAGCGTCGCGGATGATCGCCAGCAGATTGGCCTCGTCGAAGTGCGACATTGGTCGCGAGATCGCTTCGATCCTCATGTCGAAGTCCCCGACGTCGTCATTGAAGCCTTCGCGTGCGAGCTTCCGCCGACCTACGTCGAAGCGATGTCCTGTCGCCAATTGGCACCAGTCTGGATCAACCTCGAATACCTCAGCGCCGAAGAGTGGGTCGAAGGTTGCCATCAACTCGCCTCGCCTCGGCCTCAATCATCACTCAGCAAGTACTTCTTCTTTCCGGGCTTCACTCCGCAGACCGGCGGCTTACTGCGCGAACGAGAACTGCTCTCACAGCGAGCAGCCTTCGATGATCATGCTGCCTCCGAGTTTTGGACACGGCTCGGCATTGAGCCGCGTCGAGACGGCGAACTCAGAGTCTCATTGTTCTGTTATGAGAACATCGCGCTCGAACCGCTCTTGAAGGTCTGGCAATCGGGCTCAGAGGCCATCACGGTCTTCGCCACTTCCGGCTTCGCGACTCAGCAATGTGCCCGGCTTCTGGATCATCCCTTGGAACCTGGCACGAAGCTGCAACAAGGATCGCTCACGATCTACGCCCTACCCTTCCTCACGCAGCCGGACTACGACCGCCTGCTTTGGAGTTGCGACGTGAACTTCGTGCGCGGCGAAGATTCATTCGTTCGCGCTCAGTGGGCTCAGCTTCCCTTCATCTGGCAGCCGTACCCGCAATCAGAAGAGACGCATTTGACGAAGCTCGAAGCGTTCCTAGAGCGCTACCTCCAGTCCGCAGCAGCCGAGAGCCCGTCACTCGGAGCTGCCATCAGCCAGTGCTGGCAAGCCTGGAACGGTCGCGGTGATATCGCGGCGGCGTGGCTCGAGTTTTCGAACCAACTTCCTTTGGTCGAGCGGCACCAAATGGCATGGGTAAGCCAACTTGACCGACTCGGGGATCTGTCCAACAATCTGGCTGATTTTGTGGAACAAATTGAGCGGCGAAGGCTCGTCACTCACCACTCGTCAGCACTGTAAGACGGTCGTTTGGACTCGTCTTTCTCTCGGAACAAGCGGCGGTTGAATCGTCCGTCGCAAGCCTCGAACGTCAGGCGACCGCGTCCGATTTTTCTCTCGCGATTCGAAATGAATGGAACCCTGTAATGAGTATCAGACTGGCCGGCGACCTTCGCTCTGGCAACGTGATGATGGTCAACAACGAACCCATGCAAGTCGTGAAGGCCGTTTACAACAAGTCGGGCCGTAATGCCGCTGTGGTCAAAGTGAAGGCGAAGCAACTGCTGACCGGCCGCGTGACCGAGAACGTCTATAAGGCCGACGAAAAATTCGAAATCGTGATGCTCGAAAAGAAGGACTGCACCTACTCCTACTCGGACGGCAACAACTACGTCTTCGTCGATGGTGAGTACAACCAGTACGAGATCCCCTGCGAGGATATGGCTGACCAAGCTCGCTGGTTGTGCGAAGGCATGACCGACGTCTGCGAAGTGACCTTCTACAACGAGACGCCCATCGGCGTTGAGTTCCCGCAGACCATCGTTCGCGAGATCGCTTACACCGAGCCAGCCGCTCGCGGCGATACGTCGGGCAAGGTGACCAAGTCGGCGATCCTCAAGGACAGCAAGTACGAGATTCAGGTCTCGGCCTTCGTCGAAATCGGTGACAAGATCGAAATCGACACCGTCACCGGCGAGTTCAAGAAGCGCTGTACGTAATGCAGCTTCAAGTCATGGATTTGGGGTGATGCGAGTCGCGAAGCAACTCACCTACGTAGCTCAGTCACTTCGCGACTGAGATTGCCAATCCTAAGTCCATGCACTTGGTCAAACTCAAACGCCACCGAGTTCCGTACTCGGTGGCGTTTCTTTTTTGACGAACTAATCGCTTCAGTGACCAAACCGCACTTCACGAGAGGCACTCATGAATGATCGAGTCGGCTTTGTCAGCATCGCTCGAAGACTTCGAACGAACATGGTGACCCTCGCAGCATTGAGCTTGTTGTTGCTCCACTCGCTGCGAACTCTCACTCAGGACGCAAAGGCGCCCGCATGGGATCGAGTCGCAGACAACGTCTATCGCAGTCGCACGGCGGCGAGGTCTTATCTGCTTGTCAGCGATCGACGCGGGTTGTTGATTGGAGCCGCAGAAGGGATCGATCCGCAGTCGTTGCCAGCTCAAGTTGAACGCGTCGAACTCGTGCTGCTCACTCATCATCACCGCGATAGCAGTTCGGCGGCTGAGCGATTCATTGCTGCCAACATCACCGTTCGAGCCCCCGAGCTAACTGCGGCTTATCTCTTGCCTGACGGAGTTGCGGCTTACTGGAAGAAATCGATGCCGGTTGTTGAACCCGGTCGGTTCTTGACTCTCTTCGAACGCTTCTGGAGTGACTGGACTTATCTCGTTCATCCGATCGGTATTGCGGGAGTCGACTGCTCGCTGAAGCCCGGTGAGAAACTTCGTTGGCAAGATTGGTCGCTGGCGGTCATCGGCACTCCGGGACATTCGAAGGACCATTGCTCGTACCTCGCGACGCGCGGCGATCAGCGACTGATCTTTTCGGGCGATGCCATTCACAGCGCGGGCCGAGTTTGGTCGCCGTACTCGATGGAGTGGCATCATCAGAAAGACGAAGGCTTCGTTGCCGCGAGTGTCTCGCTGAGAGTTCTGGCCGCGCTGCAACCGACGCACTTACTTCCCGAGCATGGCGAGCCGCTCGCGGGCCAAGAAATCGTCCCGGCGCTGCTCTCGACCGCAGAGTCGTTGTCGCAATTGGGCGTCTTAAAGAACTTCGACGCATACTCGAAACAAGTCGGTCCTCAGCCTACTTACAAGTTCCTTGCGCCGGAGCAGGTCGGCACCGCCAACCCCATGGGTAATCCCGTGCCTTGGACAAAGCTCAGTCCGCATCTGTTGGTGTCGGGAAACACATACGCGCTGCTGTCGAAGGATGGTCCCGTGCTGTTGATGGACCCTTACAGCGCGAACATCGTCGATCGAGTTGCCGAGTTGCAGCGCGATCATCAAGCCGGTCCCGTGGAAGTGACCTGCATCAGTCACGCTCACAACGACCATTACACCGGCATCTTTGCATTGCCCAAACGATCGTCGTTTCAAGTTTGGACCTTGGACCGCATCGCGGCCGTCGTTGATGACCCGTTCCGCTGGCTCGCTCCGTATGTCGATCCCCGTTTGCCGCGCGTTGACCGCTCGCTCCAAGACAACGAAGTCATTCGCTGGCACGAGTACGAACTGCGAGCTCACCATCTACCAGGCCAAACTGACTTTGGTATGGGCTTGGAAGTGACCATCGACGGTCGCAAGTGCCTCTTCACCGGAGACAACTTTTATCACGTCGAGCAATACAGCGGCGGAGGCGGTTGGTCGGGACGTAATCGAGGTTTGCCACTGGGCTATGCGCGCACCGCCGAAAAGATTCTGAAGCTCAAGCCCGACTGGATCTTGGCCGAGCACGGCGGAGCTTTCGAATTCAACTCCGAAGACTTTCAACGTCGACGCGACTTCGCAGTGCGAGCCGCCGAAGTTGCCGATCGGCTCAGCCCATCTGGCCGTCATCAAGCCGATTGGGATCCTCAACAAGTGCGTGTCGAGCCACTCATCAGCCGAGCCTCCATCCAACAACCGACCCAGCTCAAGATCACGACCAACAACGCTCACGGTCGAGCGACCACGATCAAGGCGGCATCACTGCGACCAGATCTCTGCGACACAGCAAACGTCGAATTCAAAGCTGCGAGCGATCGCGAAACGTCGGCCGTGCTGACCCTCACTCTGCGAGCCAACACCCCGCGCGGTCGTCACATCATCCCCTTAAGCGTCACAGCCGATGACCAGCCTCTGCCGAGCGATACCTTCGCCGTGCTGATTGTGGAATAAATCGCACACCATCAACGAGCAGAACTGATTTCTTCATCGGACAACTTGCGGCTTGAATAAACTAACCCCGCTTACGAAGTGACCTACGCCATGAAGTCGCGATGAGTGTTGCCTGCGTCGGATCATTGGACTCGCTCTAAGTATCAAGAACCTTCACAACGATGCCCGTCATGTCGTCTTGTTGATGCTGCCCGCCAGCGAAAGTGAAGATTGCTTGCCGGAGCGCTTCGAAGATTTCATGGGCGGGACAATGAGCATTCGCAGCCACGGCGTCTGCGATGCGCTGCTCGCCGAACATGACATCTTGCAGATTGGTCGCTTCACGAAAGCCGTCGGTGAGAAGCAGCAAGATGTCTCCCGACTCCAGCCAAACGACCGACGGTTCGTCATAGGGAAATTGATCGGTCAGCCCCAACGGAAAGCCGCTCGACGCGACCTTCTGTTTGATCTCTCCAGATGAGCTGATCACGAGCATGCGTTCGCCGGCTCCTCCGTATGTCACTCGCTTTACACCCGGATGCAGTTGCCCCAACGACAGCACCGCAAAGTGACCGTTGAGATGCCGCCGACACAGCAGTCGATTGCACGCCATCAGAATCTCTTTCAGGTCAGAATCGCGATCGGCCAAGACGTCCAAGTAAGCCGCCATCGAAGCACTCAAAATCGCTGGTCCAAAACCTTTGCCGCTGACATCTCCGACAACTAACCCCAAAGAGCCATCGGGAAAGTACAGGTAGTCGAACCAGTCGCCGCACGTCTGCTTCGCCGGGTACGAAGCTCCAAAGATCTCAAAGCCATCCAGATGGGGATGGCGATTCGGCAATAGCTCCTCTTGAACCAACCGAGCGAAATGCATTTCGCGATCCAGCCGCCGCCTCTCCGTCACATCGAGAGCCACTCCCACTGCACCGACAACTTCGTGATCGACGTCATGCAGAGGATCAAGGCGTACTTCGAAAACGCGGTTCATCCAGGCGGACTCGTAAACGACCGATTGTCCGGTGAGAGCCTGCTGATGAGCGTGGATCGCGCCTGGAGAATCTCCCGTGACCAGAAAGAGATCTTGCAGCTTTCGACCGACAATCACGGGCAGGTCGAGTTGCAGCGCTTCCATTCCCGCTCCGACGATGTTGGTGATCGTCATCGCTGAATCAGTCGTCCAAATGATGGCTGGCAAGTGACTGAGAACTTCTTGAAAACGGTTCTCGCGGTTCTTCAGTTCGCGCTGAAACTGAAAGCGGTCGATGGCGTACTGCAAGACTCGCACGATCGACGAGCCGGGATAGGCGCCCTTCACCAGATAGTCTTGAGCCCCGCTGCGCATCGCGTCGGTCGCCAACGCTCGATCGTCAGTCCCCGTCAACACCACCACCGGAGTGTCTGGGACAGCCGCCACCAATTTATGGCAAGTGTCTAAGCCTTCGCTGTCCGGCAACCACAGGTCTAGCAGCACCACGTCGATGCTCGCGCGATCAAGAAACTCCATGGCAGAGTCCAACGAACTGCAAATGGTCAACTCGTAGATGAGATCCTCCACGCGACGCAGCGCTTGCGTCACGAGCATCTGATCTACGGGATTGTCCTCGATCATCAAGATCTTCACGGGGATCTCCTTCAGACCAGCGAGGCATTCAAGACTGATCTAGACAGGTCATCGAAGTCAGGTTTCCACATCAGTCCGGCTTCAACAAAGGATTTCTTTCGAGTGCCACGGCGTGACCAACCACCAGCTCTTGTCTCGATTCCCTATTAACGCCATCCCCATGTCGTCGATCGCTATGCGAGTGCCGCCCGCATTCAAACCACGAAGAAGCACTAAGTGTTCGGTCCAATCTGTAACGCGGTTTGAAATCGCACGAGTTCCGCTTCGAGCGTCGCCAAACTCTCCGCACTGACCTCGGCAGAGTTCTCGCGACCCACATCTTCCAAAACTGCGGCAGCTTCCCCGAGTGCGGTCGCACCAAAGTAAATGCACGAGCCTTTCAACGTATGTGCTCCTCGTCGCAGCAACTTCGCATCACTGGTCTCGATGGCCGTCCGAATGTCTGCCATCAACGTTTGCGACTGAGTCAGAACGATCGTTGAGAACTCTCGCAACGTGGCCTCTTCAGGTCCGATATGATGCCGCGCGACACTCCAATCGATTGCCGATGCCGCTGCCCGTTCTGGCAAGTTGACCGCACTCTGTGTAGCCGTTGTGACAACCGTTGGACCAGCGGCAACACTCGGCTCAGCCGACGCGGTATCCGCAACAGAGATCCTTTCATCCTGCAAGTTGCTGCCACCGCTCGCGATGCACAGTGCTGGAAAGCGTTCGACAGCTCGATACAGCTCCGTGGGAATCACCGGCTTCGAGACATAGTCATCCATGCCCGTTTCCAAGCATCGTTCACGGTCACCTCGCAGAGCTTCTGCTGTCATCGCGACGATCGGAATGTGCCCGCCCGATTGCTTCTCGCGCTGCCGAATGATCGTCGTGGCTTCATAGCCATCCATCACCGGCATCTGCATATCCATCAGCACGACATCGAATTCGCCCTTGGCCACTTGGTCGACCGCCTCTTGTCCGTTCTCGGCAAACACCACGTGATGCCCGCGTCCTTGAAGAAATCCAAACGCTACACGGCGATTGATCTCGTTGTCCTCAACCAACAACACGCGGCGCGGTCTGACGAACGTAGAAGCGGGAGCGTTGGCGCGCGACGAGTTCGAAGCAGTCACCGTTCCAAACTGCCGCAGAATTTCATTCAGCAGGTCCGAAGCAATGATCGGCTTACACATGAAGCGATGAATGCCATGCTTCACAGTCAGGTTTGATTCTGATGGCATCGAACCCGACGAAATCATGATGGCCTTGCCGCCCTGCGCCAGGAACGAGTCGCGAACGCTGTCAAAGAATTGCAGGCCATCTTCGCCGGGCATGTGATGGTCGAGCAGCATCAGTCGAATGGGTTGCTGAGCCTGCTCGGCCTTCTGCAGTGCCGCTCGCGCTGTCGCAGCCGACTCGGCCAAGATCGGCTGCATCCGCCAGTGCCGCAGAATCTCGGACAGGATGCGGCGGTTCGTGAAGTTGTCGTCGACGACCAAGACCGGCAGGTTCTTAAGTGACTCTAACTCGGCAGGCGTATGAGCATGCTGGTTCTCAGCGATGTCGAACTCCGCGAGGAAATGAAACGTTGAACCGCGACCAACTTCACTCTCGACCCACATGCGGCCGCGCATCATCTCGACCAACTGCCGCGAGATCGACAGGCCCAATCCCGTGCCACCAAACCGCCGCGTTGTTGACGCTTCCGCCTGCTCAAACGGGCGAAAGATTTGATCGAGCTTGTCGTTCGAAATCCCAATGCCGGTATCGCTCACAGTGAAGTGCAAGCTGACCTTCTCGGCGGCAATGGACTCAATGTTGACGTTCAAAAAGATCTCGCCGAGTTCCGTGAACTTCACGGCGTTGCTTACCAGGTTCAACACAACTTGCTGTAACCGACCCGAGTCACCGCAAAGATGATCTGGGATCTCGGGAGCAATGCGGCACGCTAGCTCCAAGCCCTTCTCGGCCGCGCGAAACATCAGTATCTGAGAGGCTCGCGCCAGACATTCAGACAACCGGAAGTCGACACACTCCAACTCTAACTTACCAGCTTCGATTTTGGAGAAGTCGAGGATGTCGTTGAGCAACCTCAACAGAATGTGCGCCGACTCTTCGACGGTCATTAAGTAGTCGCGTTGATACGATTGCAGTTCCGTGCGCGAGAGCAATTGAGCCATCCCGATGATGCCATTCATCGGCGTGCGAATTTCATGGCTCATGTTGGCCAAGAAGGAACTCTTCGCGCGACTTGATGATTCCGCCGCTTCCTTAGCCAGACGCATGGCATCCATCGCAGCCACCATTTCGGTGACATCCAGAACTCCGCAGATCACGGCTTGCCCATCCACCGTTTGCACCGGGCTCAACCCCACGCACACTGGGAACTCAGTGCCGTCTTTTCGAACGGCCACCAAGTTCAAACCGTCCTTCATCGCACGTCGAGTGGGTAACTGAAAGTACCGAGACCGCAAACTCGGATGGTCTTTTCGAAAGTGTTCTGGAACTAGAACTTCAATTGATTGGCCAATCAGCTCGGCTTCTTGATAGCCAAACAAGGCCAAGCACATTGAGTTCGCTAATTGAATGCGACCATTCTGACTGACCATCAACAGAGCTGCTGGCGAGGCTTCAACCGCCAAGCAAAACCGTTCTCGCAAGTTGTGCTCTTCGGTGATGTCGGTGATCGAACCCGCCATGCGATGAGCTTGCCCCTCGGCGTTCCAAAGAGCCTGACCGCGAGCGCGATACCAACGGAACTCTCCAGACTTAGTTCGCAGCCGATACTGCACGTCATACGGCCGACGCTGTTGCAAGTGGTCTCGTACGGCCTGCAACACCCAATCGTGATCATCAGGGTGCAATCGAATTTCAAACTCGGAAAAGAGATCATGAAACTCGTGCTCTTGGTAACCCAACAACTCTTTCATGCGCGGCGAGTAATAGACCTCGCTCGTTAGCACGTTCCAGTCCCAGAGCCCATCCGTCGAACCTCGAACGGCGAGTTCAAAACGCTCTTCAGTAGCCAATAGCTTCGCCGTGCGATCAGCGACCGTCTGATCGAGTGCAGCGTTCGAATCCGCCAATTGACGATTCACGAGCAGGATCTCTCGCTCGGCATCTCGAAACGTTCTCACTCCGTATGTAAGAGCTGCGACATACGCCAGCAGCCTCAACAAGTGCCACCACCACCAACCACCGTCCCAGATCACTGAGAATGGGAATAAGCAGCCCGCTCCGGCAAACAGCACGGCTTGCACACCAAACAGCCAGTCTTCGACTTAGCCAGCATTAAGGAAGCGTCTGACAAAGAAGGCCGCTGCGATCAAAAAGAACATGCCACTGAGTAAGTTCAGCGACATCGCCAATAGCGAGAAGTCACCAGTCGCGAGCTTCATCGACGGAACCCAGCTCGGCACGATTAGAAACGCTGAGCCATAGACCAACGCTGCGACCGTGAAGGACAGTTCGAACGTCGCGCGTCGCGAGTAACTCGCCAGCCGCGAACTCGCCCAAGTCAGACCAAACAACACGCCGCCTGCGAATGACGCCGACGCCCTCATGAAAACGAAGTAGTCGCTAGGATCAGCCGCCGCGTGAAAGAGATCCAAGATCCCCATGCTGGCGAATGCTGCCGCCAAGACCCGGTAATGCTGAGTCGAGCCCGCCGTTCGATATTGGCGTTCGACAATCAACGTGAAGCTGATCGCCAACGCAATCAGCCCACCCACGCATTCCATCAGCGCATGCAGCGGCACATGCACCTGCCGAATGTCACTCAGCCACAGGCAGCAAATCGCCAAACCAAGAACCGGCACCAGCACAGAGAAAGCTGTGCCGATGATCGTCCAAGCCACAATGTTCCGAGGACGAGACATCGTCTTCCCCAGTCACCAATTCCGTCGAACCATCATTGAGCGACGAAGAGCGCACCAACGATCGGAGCGTTCGCTTCGTTGTCGAACTCAGTCTTCACGAGTCAACGCGGTCAGCGCCAAGGTTAAGCGCGGCACTCCCCATGCAACGAGCTTCTCAAGTCAGTTCCACGGCCCTGGCCCCTTCCACGTCTCACAAGCAATCGACCGGTGGCAAGTTACCAAAAGTTTCAGCACCCCGGCGAACACGTTCTGCGAGAATTGCGAAACCCGAAGATTCTGTGTGAGCCATCACAACTTCGTCAGTGATCACAAAGAAGACGAGGCAATACCTCTGCGATCCCTGCGCCTCTGCGTGAGATCTCTCTCGTGCCGCTGATGGCACTACATCAACCACATCTGACACATAGCCGGCAGAGGTCCGGCTCCACTGTCACCAAACTTACAGCAGGTCGTTGCCGCCTTTGATCGTGGGGACTTCGGTCTCATTCATGAGTTCTTCCACCAGCTTGGCGGCGGTTACTTTTCGCAGGCGGCTTTCGGGGCGGACGATTAAGCGATGGCAGAGCACGGCTGGAGCGACGCGTTTCACGTCGTCAGGCAAGACGAAGTTGTTGCCGCGAATGGCGGCCAGTGATTGAGCCGCTCGATACAACGCGATCGACGCACGCGGGCTGCCGCCAAGCAAGATGTCGTTGTGATTCCGAGTCGCGTAGACCAGATCGAGCATGTAGTCGCGGACCTTGGGATCAACCGTGATCTCGCGCGTCGCTCGCTGACACGCGACGATTTCATCGGGAGATACCGCTGCTTCCAGACGATCAATCGGATGCTCCTTTTGCAGACGATCGAGCATCGAGGCTTCTTGTTCGCGACCGGGATAGCCCAGACTCAACCGAATGAGGAAACGATCCAACTGGGCTTCGGGCAGCGGGAACGTGCCTTCTTGATCCACCGGGTTTTGAGTCGCAATGACGAGGAACGGTCGTTCGAGTTCATACGTCGTCCCATCGACTGTGGCGTGCCGTTCGGCCATCGCTTCCAACAGCGCCGCTTGAGTTCGCGGGGTCGTGCGATTGATTTCGTCGGCCAGCAACACATGAGTGAATAATGGGCCGGCTCGAAACTCGAACTCGGTCGTCTTCGGATTGAAGATCGACGCACCGGTGATGTCGCTGGGCAGCAAGTCGGGAGTGCATTGCACTCGTTTGAAGTCGACACCGAAGCTGACGGCCAACGCTCGGGCGAGCATCGTCTTGGCAACTCCAGGGACATCTTCCAACAACACATGCCCCTCAGAGAACGCCGCGACCAAACACAAGATGATCTCTTGCCGTTTGCCGATCACGACTTGTTCGACGTTGGAGATGATCTTCTTCGCAACCGCGTTGACGTTGACCTTCGACATGCAGTTCTCGCTATTTCAGACCGGGACCAAGAGGGCGAGATCGTAGGCCGCGACTTCTCACAAGGCGACGCGATCGCAGCAGCCCGAGTCAGGGACTTCGAAAATGGGTAAGCGAAAGACTGGCTCGCAAATTCAGAGACTTCCAGCCGCGTTGACCGTTATCTGTCGGCCCGGTCCAATGTGCTCGACATTGATCTCGGAATGGATGCACTCGCAGCGCGAGACTCTGTTACCACCGAGCTTTCAATAGCCTCGACTCACACTCAACTCGTTCGGAATCGTTGCCGGCTCATGGATCCGAAACTCGAAACGAAATTCAGCGTCGATCTCGTTTGGAGCTGGCCCGTCGTTGCAATGGTCGCCGTAGCGCTCGTGGCCTTCGTGCTGCTGACTTACCCGTCACGAATCCGACATCTCCCCAAGCTGACGAAACGCATCTTGATCGGACTCCGACTGCTGGCGGCGCTGGTGCTTGTTGTCGCCATGATTCGTCCTGAGATTCAATACTCAGAGCACGATCGCAAGTCCGCCGTCTTGTTCGTTGTGTCGGATACCAGCCGCAGCATGACCACCACCGACGGCGACGCGAACACCTCGCGCCGAGCCACCGTGCTTAAGCTGCTGGCTGACAATCAATCCAAGTTCGAGGCACTCGGCAAGCTCGTCGAAGTGCGGAAGTTCGACTTCGATGCAGAGCTGCATCCGGTCGACACCTTCAACGAGCAAGCCACAGGCTTGATGACGTCGTTTGGCTCGTCGCTCGAACCGCTGCTGAAGGAAGCTCAAGGCAAGAAGGTCGTGGGAGTCGTGCTGCTCAGCGATGGTGCTCAACGAGCGATCGCGCCTTACGACATGGACCCGCGAACCATCGCGCGGCGCTTCGGGCAGCAGCAGCTTCCGATTCTGCCGGTGCCAATTGGCAGCGGGACGCTGAGCGATGCCGTCTTTGATTACGCCGTGGAAGACATGACGGTCAGCCCCGTCGTTTTCGAAAAGAATACGGTCCCCGTGCAGGCCAAGATTCGGCTGATTGGTGCCGCGGGAAAGCCGGTCAACGTGAAGCTGTTGGTTGAAGAACGAAATGGCGGAGCGGTTCTGGCGGGGCAGATGGTTGTCCCCAAACCGACCAATGACTCGAAGCCCACGACTCAGATTCAGGCGACTCAAAACAACGAAGCGATCTCGGTCGAGCTGAGTTGGGTTCCCGAATTGCCGGGCGAATACCGAGTCGCGGTGCAGGTCACTCCGGCAGATGGCGAACTGAAAACGACGAACAATCAAAAGGAGAACTTCGTCGCGGTCATGCGAGGCGGAGTGAAGGTGGCTTACTTCGACGTCAATCGCGAAGAAGCCAAGTTCCTGCGCACGGTGAACCAATCGAAGCAGATTCAATTGGACTATGTCTGGGTGCGCGGCGGTCAGTTTGCCAAGCTCACGCGCATTGATCCCGCACTGTTCCAACCCGGTCGTTACGACGTCTTCATCATCGGCGACGTGCCTGCCACCGTCTTTGGTCCGCAACTTCTGGAACAACTCGCCAAACGAGTCGACGACGGCGCAGGCTTCATGATGCTCGGCGGTGCTCAAAGCTTCGGCCCCGGTGGCTACGCTGATTCTCCGCTCGCCGATGTGCTGCCCGTGGCAATGGATCGCACAGAACGACAAGACGACGGCAGCTTCTCACCCGATCTGCATTTCGATCAGGACTTGCAGATGCTCCCGACCGAAGCCGGTTTGAAGCACTTCGTCTTGCGACTGGCCAGCGAGAACAACGCTGATGTGTGGCGCAAACTGCCGCCGCTGCGTGGTGCCAATAAGCTCCGGCTGAAGAATGATTTCTGTCAGGTGTTAGCTCGCTCGCCCGACAACGTCCCGCTGTTGTTTTCACTCGAAGTCGGTCGCTCGCGCCGCTTGGCCTTTGCAGGTGATTCCACCTTTGTGTGGGCGGTGCCGGTCGAGAAGCCGTTTGTCGAAGAGCATCATCGCTTCTGGCGTCAGGTCATTTTGTGGTTGGCTCGCAAAGAAGAACAAAGCGAGCTGCCTGTGTGGATCAAAGCCGAACCGCGAGCCCTCATTCCTGGCACCACGTTGACTGCCGAGTTCGGTGCTCGTGGCGATGACGGCAAGCCACTGCAGGACGTTGACTTTCGAGTGCGACTGATCGACCCGGCAGGCAATGTGACCGAACTTCCGACGCAGCGGTCGGGCGATAAGCCATTCGCTCGCGTCGAGAAGACCGGCGAAGCTGGCACTTACAGACTGAATGTGGTCGCCACGCGAGGCGGCAATATTTATGGCGAAGCCTCAACACGGTTCCTCGTCGAGTCTCGCGATCTGGAACTCGATAACCCCGCAGCCGATCCCGAATTCCTCAAAGAGCTCGCGGCGCTGACCGGCGGTCGAGTCATCGAACGCAGCAAGTTCAGCGACTTCCTCGACGACCTCATCAAGCACGGCCCCGAGAACCTCGACGACGTCCGCACCTCGCGCCTAACACTGTGGGACAATTGGGGAATGCTCGGACTGTTCGTCGCGCTGATGTCCGCTGAGTGGTTCGAGAGAAAGCGCAAGGGACTCGTCTAAGTCCCCTACGCAGAGCCAGTTAGAAGCGCCATCCACGAATTAGGTTTCGGAGGAGTTCCGAGCGACTCGCACTCTCGCCTTCGCAAATCACCCGATCGCCTCTCGCTCTGTGCCGCGACATCAATTAACAACTCGTTCCCCCCGCAGTTCCTCGAACCCTCACCGACTTCGCCCACCAACCAACGAGCCGCCAATCATGTCCCGCATTCGACTAATGCCGATGCTCTTCGGCTGGCTGATGCTCGTCGTCGTTCATTCGCAAGCTTGGTCCGCCGACGATGCACCGCGCGAACGACTTAAGTCCGGTCCCGAAATTGGCAGCCCCGTGCATGCCTTCTTTGTGCGAGCGGTGACCGGGCCATTAAAGAATCGTTCGGTGTGTTATGTCTGCCGCAACGGTGACCGACCGGTTGCGATGGTCTTCTTTCAAGGCGTCGATCCGAATGCCGTGAAGTTCATGAAGATGATCGATCAAGTCACCGACGCTGGTCGCGCCAGTGGCGCACGTAGCTTTGGAGTGCTGGTGACAGATGACTCCGGCAAGGTTGTGCCGATCCTGCAAACACTCGCGTTCGACGGAAAGATCGAGATGCCGTTAACGGCGTCGACGACCGTGATTGCGAACCCGTCATGCCACAACCTCAACACCGACGCCGCAACCACCGTGGTGCTTTATCGGCACCAAAAAGTCGTGGCGAGTTATGGCTATCGGCGCGGAGATCTCGTGGATTCAGAGATCGAACGCATGCAACGCGACCTCACCGAGTTCTTCGCGGCGCCTCACACAGAGCCCACCAAGTAACGTTCGACCGAGCCCGGCGAAGGAGTTTCGCTCATGCCGCTTCTGAACCTCGTTGTGCGAAGCATCGCGATCATGATGCTTGCCGTTTCGATGACAGGGGCGGCAGAACCCGAGCAACAACTGCTCTTCAACTCAGGCCCAGATGGCTATCCACGATTTCGCATCCCGAGCTTGATCGTCACTCCGCAAAAGGAAGTGCTCGCAATTTGCGAAGGTCGAGCTGATGGCGGCGGGCTGACCGGCAACATCGACATTGTCCTACGCCGCAGTTCAGACAACGGCCAAACGTGGGGACCAATCGAGGTCATCGCCGATGACGGACCACACACTCTTGGCAATCCCTGCCCGGTGCTAGATCGCACCACCGGAACAATCTGGATGGGACTTTCTCGCAGTCACGGAAAAGACACCGAAGCGCAGATCACAGCTGGCACAAGTCAAGAAACGACGCGCGCTCTGATCACCAGCAGCGTCGACGGCGGAAAAACATGGTCGGCTCTGAAGGACATCACTGCAGCTGCCAAAGCTGATGATTGGACTTGGTTTGGAACCGGACCGGGCATTGGAGTGCAACTGAAGTCGGGACGGCTGGTGATTCCCAGTTATCACGCCATGAAAGGCTCGCAGGTTTATCGCAGCCACATGCTGATCAGTGACGATCACGGCCAAACATGGCGACGAGGTGCTCCCGCTGGTGAGTTCGTCGGCGAATGTCAGATTGCCGAACGAGATGACGGCACGCTCGTGATGAGTACTCGCACAATGAAAGGTTCCGACAGACGTACCGTCATGACGAGCGTTGACGGTGGCCTGACGTGGTCGCAGCCCAGTCTCGATCCCGCTCTGTTCGATCCCAGCTGCCAAGCGATGCTGTATCGAGTGCCGAATATCTCCTCTGTCCCGAAGACATCTTCGCTGTGGTTATTCTCACACCCCACTGGCCCTAAGCGACACAACTTGTCGGTGCATGTTAGCCGCGACGAAGGTCACTCATGGTCTCACATGCGACGCATCCGATCGGGCGATGGCCAGTACTCGTGCCTCGCTCAATTGCCCGATGGATCGATTGGTTGTTTGCTCGATGCCTGGGTCGATGGCAACTACCGACTCTTCTTCACGAAGTTTTCGCTCGAATGGTTGCTCGCCATGGAAGACTCGAAATCGGAACCGTCAGGCGTCGCTGCCGATGCCGCACGCGTGAAGCAAATCATCGCGCATCGCGGTGCCAGCGCCGCAGCACCTGAGAACACATTAGCCAGCACACTCGGCGCAATTGCCAGCGGCGCGACGGCAGTGGAAGTCGATGTCCGCACCACTCGAGATGGTCACTTAGTGCTGTCGCATGACGCCAAGGTTGATCGAACGACTAACGGCAAAGGTGTCATCAACGATCTGACGCTCGACGAATTGAAACGACTCGATGCAGGCAGTTGGTTTGATACCAAGTTCAAGGACCAACGCATCGCCACGCTGCCCGAAGTGCTGCAGGTCTGCCGAGGCAAGATCGACGTGTTGCTCGACCTTAAAGAAATCGGCGACGAGTACGTCGGGCGAGTCGTCGCAGCGATCAAGACTGGTGGCGAACCCGACCGAACAATCGTCGGGGTTCGCAGCATCGAACAGGTGCGGCTGTTTCGAAAGTTGCTACCTCAAGCTCGGCAGATTGGTCTGATCGGCAAGCCGTCAGAGATCGAAGCCTTTGCCCAAGAAGGCGTCGGCATGATTCGACTCTGGCCCGACTGGCTGAAGACCGACAGTACGTTGATTGATCGAGTAAGACGAACGGAAGCCAAGCTGCATCTCAACGGAACCACCGGCAAACTCGATGAAGTGCAGCAGCTTCTGACCGGCCAGCCAGATTCGCTCTCGTCTGATGATCCCGCCGAACTGGTGCGGTCGCTCAAGAAGCTGCAGAGCAAATGAAATGTCGCGAAGACAGCTCATGCGATCCTCGAACCGTCATTGAGAACCATGTTGGCCGAATCCGCACTCAGCAGCGCGCTGGTTCGAGCCACTTGCCAGACGAATCGCTCTTGGGACATCCCGCTTCCTCTGAGTTGTTCCTACGCTCCACCCAACTTTGAGCCAGCCGAACTGGCGACTGAGCGCAACATGGTGCCGCCTGGCCCGCAATGTGCGGATTTCGTTTCGTCGATAACCCGTCTGGGCCGATGAACCTCAGCCGCATCCACCGCGAACCAGAATCATGCTTGCCACCGCACCCTCACCACTGCGTCCCATGACAATCGAACCAGAATCGCAACCAACTCCCGCTGTCACTCGTAAATCAAATTGGTCCAAAGCTCGGGTCAACTTCTGGCTAGACCTATTCTTGGCGTTCGTCTTCGTGGGTGTCGCGACAGTGTCGGCCATCCTGAGATTCGTATTCCCACTCCCCACTACTGCGTCGGGTTGGACACTGTGGAATTACGATTACAACGAATACTCGCGACTGCATTTTTGGTTGATGTGCATTCTCGGAGCGGGCGTTGTTCTGCACGTGATGCTGCACTGGAGTTGGATCTGCGGCATGCTGACGCGCGGCAATTCCACTTCGACTCTCCGCACCGACAACGGCACGCAAACGCTGTTGGGAGTCATCGTGCTCGCCATCGCACTGCATGCGATCGGCCTAACAGTCTTGGCCGGTTTGCTGATGGTCTCCAAGCCATAAGGCTGGCTAATCACTTCATCACTGCGACATCAGCAAGCTGAGGGCGACACTTCACCGAACCCACTAGGCCCATTGGTTGGCACGAACTCCATCAAAGGTCGAACGCCTGGGATTCAGGCACTTGCCGCGCAATCGGCTACAACGGCCTGAAGCTAACACGCCACTCTCCCATCCGAACCACGATGGCAGCACATCAAGCAACGCTGCTTACAGTTCGTTAGATAAACCGCGAAGTCCCATTTCATCATCTTTGTTTAAGGACAACGTTGCGCCTGAGAGTTCAGCGACCGCAGATGCATACGCGCCCTAGCGAAGCAGCTCCTGGACCTCAGCCGTTGTGAATGGGCGTTCGAGGCGGGCTCCGAGCTGTCCGACAACTCGCGCGGCAGCATGTGAGGCCAAGTGTCCGGCTTGCTTCCAGCTCAACCCATTGGTGATCCCGTAAAGCAACGCTCCGGCATACATGTCGCCCGCGCCGGTGGTGTCGATGGCGGTCACTGAGACCCCTTCAACTGGAATCAAACTATTGCCTTGCATCAGCAACGAACCGTCTGGTCCAAGCGTCAAAGCGACAGCGGTGGAGTGTTGATGAATGCGCTGCGCGCAGTCAGCGGGATCGTGCTGTAATGTGAGACTGCGAGCCTCTTCCAAGTTGCAGAACAACAGGTCGACGGGGCCTTCAATCAGCTTCCAGAATTCATCTCGGAAGAGATTCACCAAGAAGGGATCCGACACCGTCAAAGCAACCTTCACTCCGTATTGTTTCGCGATTTCAATCGCGCGATAGGCGGCCGTTTTGGTTGAGTCTCCGGTGAAGAGATAGCCCTCGATGTAGACCCACTCGGACTGTCGGATTTCATCTTCGTTGATGTCCGCTACCGAGAGCGTCGAAGACACCGCCAAGTTGGTGAGCATCGTGCGTTGAGCATCCTCAGTAATAAGTACGACACACGTGCCGCTAGTGCCCGAAGTCTGAGGCACTTCAATGGCCACACCCAGATCACGCATATCGCGGAGAAAGAATTCTCCGATTTCGTCGTTGGCCACTTTGCCTGCAAACGCGGCTTTGCCACCGAACTGAGCAATGCCGATCACGGTGTTAGCAGCCGACCCACCAGCGCAGCGATTGATGCGAGCTGTCGTCAGACCATTGAGCACTCGCTGCTGAGTCGGTTCGTCGACCAGCGTCATGATGCCCTTCTGAAACTCCAAGCGATTCAGGACATCGTCTGAAACGCGAGCTTGAATATCCACCAAGGCATTGCCGACACCGTAGACGTTGTATTTCATGACAAGACTCTGCATGCAGAAGAGGAATTGAATGCCCTTAGCCAAAGCTTCTTTGGCGTCTCCACGTGGCGAGGTCGACTACACGTGGAACCACACAATGGACGACGACGCCTCGTGTCAGAATTCTCACAATGGAACTCGACTCAGACTTGTGGATGAGCGGCGATCACTCGAAGTCGAGCATTGAATTCTGCGAAGAGAACCCCGATGAGCCCTGCGGCCTGCGACTGAACCGCATCGCAAAAACATTGGTGCGAGAAGCTCCAAAGCCACTGACAGATCGCTCGCAACTCAGCCGTTGATCTTAGCTCGTGGCTTAGTGAGCTTCGCTTGCGCAGTGAACTTCATAAGCAGAACGGTCCATCATCGCGTTCACATCGGCAGCGTTACTCATGCGAACCTTGACCATCCAGCCTTTGCCGAACGCATCCTTCGACAGCAAGTCGAGATCGTCAGCCAGTGGAGAATTCACTTCGATGATCTCGCCGTTGATCGGAGCGTAGATGTCAGACACAGCCTTAACGCTTTCGACCTCGCCCAAGGTATCGCCGACTGCGACTCGTTTTCCGACGGCAGGCAAGTCTACATACACCAAGTCGGTCAGTGCCTTCACAGCGAAGTCGGTAATCCCGATCGTCGCCACGTCACCATCGACACGAACCCACTCGTGAGTCTTGGCGTAACGCAATGAGGCCAAATCCATGTCCGTCCTGCTCCTGATATTCGCAGCCTGACTCAGACAATCACGCTGCTTGTTAGGGACTCGACTCATCGAGCCAAGCGACGATCCGGTGGGGGATCACTTATTGGTGGTGTCGCCGTTCAATTTCCGCGATCAATTCAAGACGGCGCTGATGACGACCACCTTCGAATTCGGTCATCAGCCAACTCTCGATCATGCGATCGAGCGACTGAGCACCGATCAAATCTGCCGAGAGACACATGACGTTGGAGTCGTTGTGACGTCGGGAAAGTTCGGCCGTCAGCGGATCATTGACCCCGGCTGCGCGCACTCCATCGAACTTGTTGGCGACGATGCACATACCGATTCCGGTTCCGCAAATCAGGATGCCTCGGTCAATCCGCTTCTGCGAAACCGCCTCTGCGACTTTAGAAGCGAAATCGGGATAGTCGACGCTCTCCGTACAGTTCGGCCCGTAGTCGAGCGACTCATGTCCGTGACTTCGGATCATGTCGAGAATCTTCGACTTCATTTCCACGCCGCGATGATCGCTAGCAACTGCAATTTTCATGAGACTCATCCTGCAACGCTCTGGCAATTAGTTCGATGGTCGGGGCTCGACGCGAGCCAATATCAATTCCAACTGCCGCTCAATAGCCCGCTGACAGCGTTCGTATTCTTCCAATCCTCCGCCAATCGGATCCGGCACATCGGAGCCGTCGGAAGAGAGCAATTGCACGCGATCTTCTAGATCTGGCCGCTCTGCCAGAATGGCTCGCCGATGACCGCGAGTCATTGTGTAGACAAAGTCGGCTTGATTCAGCAACCGATCGGATAACGGCTGACTGGAATGCATGCTGATGTCGATTCCACGCTTCGACAGGAGTTGCACTGACTCTGGACTGGCCGACATTCCAAACGCTGCCGAGATCCCCGCCGAAGCGACATAGAACCCGGCATTTGCCAATTCAGACTCCGGGCAATTCAACAGCTTCGAAAGTTTGTGGCGAAACAGCCCTTCGGCCATCGGGCTGCGACATGTATTCCCCGTACAAACAAAGAGGAACACGTCGCTCGTTAAGCGTTGCACGCTGTCCGCCGCGATCACTCCCGCGCGAGGCACCGTAACCGTCTTGTCGTGAATGACCACTGCCGTCAGCCCAGCCTCGAAACGAGGAGCACCGGCATCCAAGATCAAACTGGCCACATTCCCTACATGAGCAGCTAATGCTTCTGCCGTGCCAAACCTAGGGCCGAATGATTCATCACTCACAACCAGCGGACTCTCCAGCGGACGCGAGACTTCAGCAAAGACTTCACCACTGGAAACTCGAAACCTCGTCAGCTCGTCACAGACCAGCTCATTGATTGGCAGAGGTAGTGAATCAACCAAACCTCGCTCGGTGACCTTTGGGTCGACTGCCATTTGCAGCGGTCCAGGCCAGGTCCGTCTCAGCAGCTTGTCGCCCACGCGAGGCAAGAACGGCAGGCAATCACGAGCTTCCTCGGGCGACCGACAAGCCACCACGGGCGGTGTTCCGCAGGCCTCGATCAGACGACGGACTGCATCTGGCTGAAGAGAACTCGCCGCCAGCACGTATCCGGACTCGGTAGGCAGACCCACCAATTCGCCTTCTTCGAGCGCTTGAGCCGCTCGGAGCACGGATGCTCGGCGATCCTCAACCGCTTTGAGGCAAACGATTTCCGCCATGAATTATGAGTCCTGATCCGTCCTAAGAACGCCGACTTCGCAAGTCACACAACTCACTGTGCCATTGGCCCCGGCGAAAAGGCAGGCGAATGTAGTTGGCTCAGAATTGACCTTCAAGGAGCGGTTTTCGCGGGTGAACTTGCTGATGCGATGAAATCACCGACCTTCAAACTCGCCGCCGTCCCAATGGCTGCGGCATCGACCCACAACGACTAGGGACTCGAATTGCCCCATTTGAAAATGCTGGCCTATCATCGGACCGGTCCGTAACGCGGAAGGCAAGATCCGCATCTAAGTCGAGTCAAAGTCCAGCCAGTCCGGCTATGACGATAGAGATCCCCCATTCTTCAGGAATTGGGAGTCCACTGTTTGTGAATTAGGCCCTGCTGACGTATCCGCCGCACGGCATCTGTTCTTGAAGGAAGCGTTTCTATGCGAAGTTCAATCCTGCGTTGGGCCATCAGCGGCTACCTGTTGCTGACCTCGGTCGTGGCCTTTGGTCAGTTCGAATTGAGCCTCGGCAAGAGTAAGTCGACCGCGACCGCCGATCCCAAGATCACGGTGACGACCGAACCAAAGTCACCCAAAACGGGCGACGTGCTCACGCTAAAGGTCGGCATCAATGTCCCGAAGGGAGCCTATACCTACTCCATGAAGGAAGGCTTCAGCGGTCGGACAAAGGTCGATCTGAAAATGGTCGCCGGTGTCGAGCCGCTCGATAAAGACTTCACTGTTAATCAAAAGCCCAAGCTCAAGGACCATCCCGCCACTGACACTCCGGTCGAAACGTTCGAAGGTGACGTCGTGTGGTCGCGACGCTTCAAGGTCACCGACGCAGCAGCCTTCGCGATGTCCGGGACTTTGAAGATCCAAGTCTGCGATGAGTCGAGCTGCCGACCGCTGAGTCAGAAGTTTGAACTCGGCAATCGCAGCAGTGAGGAACCTCAAGCCAGCGACGCGAAATTCATAGCGACATACGAGCCGCCAGAGAAGACCGCTGAGGGCGACCGACCCGGACCCGTCGAGTGGACCGTGAAGCTCAGCCCGAGCGACGCGCAACCCGGCGACAAGGTCACTCTCGAAATCAGCGCCAACGTCCGCGAAGGCTTCCACATCTTTGCACTCGATCAGAACCCAAAGAATCTCGGAAAGCCAACAGTCATCAATCCACAGTCGATGAATGGCGTCGTCGCGCTGTCTGACAAAGACACGTTCAAAGCAGGTCGCCAGCCCGAACTGCATGACGCCGACGGCAAGGAACAGCGGATCTATCACAACCGAGTGTCATTCACGCGCAGCTTCAAGACTTCTAAGGATTCTGCTCCCAGCAAGTACGGCATTGCGGGACTGGTGAGCTACCAAGTTTGTTCGGAATCCAACTGTCGCTCGGCCAAGTTTGAATTCGCTGTCGGAGCTGTTGATCCCAAGCAACCCGTAGCAGCAACGACTGACACGAACAGCACACCATCAGCAACTACCGACTCAGCTTCGAGCGACGTCGCTCTCACGCAATTGCTCGACGGTCTGACCTATGTGAATTACGGCACCGACGCGGGCAGCTCGTTACTAATGAATCTGCTGTTCGCGTTCCTCGGGGGCATGATCTTGAACGTCATGCCGTGCGTGCTGCCGGTGATCGCAATCAAGGCTTTGGGCTTTGCTCAACAAGCTGGTGAAAATCGCAGTCGTATCTTGGCTCTGAATGCTGCTTACTCCGCCGGAGTGATCGTCATCTTCTTCCTATTGGCATCGCTCGCGGCGTTCGCGGGACTGGCTTGGGGCGGACTGTTTCAGAAGGTCGGATTCAACATCGCGATGTGTGTGTTGGTCTTTGCGATGGGTCTGTCGTTGCTGGGTGTCTTCGAGATTCCAGTGCCCGGTTTCGTGGGTTCTGCGGCGGGATCGCAACATAAGGAAGGACTCGGCGGCGCGTTCTTCTCAGGGATCTTCGCCACTGTGCTCGCCACTCCCTGCAGCGGCCCGTTCTTAGGCACGACCTTGGGTTGGTCCGTCAAACAATCGGTGCCAGTGATCTATCTCGTCTGGCTAATGATCGGTGTGGGAATGAGCTTCCCATATCTGGTCTTCGGCTTCTTCCCTAAGGCCATCAAGCTCTTGCCGAAGCCCGGCGATTGGATGGTGCGCTTCAAGCAGTTCGCCGGTTTTTGTTTGCTGGGCACCACGGTCTACCTGCTCGCGATTCTCAATGAGCGTTACATCGTGCCGACCGTCGTCATGCTGTTGGCTGTTGGGTTTGGCTTGTGGATGATCGGCAACTTGTACGACTACAACAGCACGTCGCAGCGACGATGGGTCGTTCGAGTCTGCTCGTTCGCCATGATGGGTGCAGTCGGCTGGTTCGCCTTTGGAATCACGACGGTCAAACTTCCGTGGCAGAAGTTCCATCCTGAAACACTTGCCGCCGCGCTGAAAGAAGGACGACCGGTCATGGTCGACTTCACGGCTGATTGGTGTGCGACCTGCAAAGTGGTGGAACGCACGACGCTCAATACCGACGCCACCAAAGAGATGGTCGAAAAGTACGGCATCGTTCCGTTGCAGGCTGATTGGACAGAAGAAGACGAAGTCATCGACACCGTCTTGAAGAAGCTGCATGCCAGCAGCATTCCGGTCTTGGCTGTGTTCTCACCGGCTCGTCCGAAAGAACCCGTCATCCTGAGAGACGCCTGGAGCAAGGCCACGCTGCTGGAAGTGCTCGAACAAGCAGCCCAATCGAAAGCCGCTCCAACACCAGCCGCGCCGATGACTGATGTCCGCGAAAGCCGCAGTTCGATTGCGTCGCGTTGAACGCGGCCGTCACTCATCAAGCCCCACCACTGAAGTCAATGTTTCCTTTTCGGAGTCAGCATGTCGCTGTCGATTCGCAATCTTCGCAAGAGCTTCCTTGAACCTGACGGCAACCGGTTGCCAATTTTGGATGTGGCCGAATTCGACATCGCGGCTGGCGAGCAAGTGTGTTTGGTGGGATCGAGCGGCAGCGGCAAGTCGACGTTGCTCAATGTCATCGCGGGCATCACGACCGCCGACTCCGGTACCATCCAGATCGATGGCATCGAAATCACTCGACTGCCCGAACCGAGCCGCGATCGTTTCCGCGCTCAAAAATTGGGCTACGTCTTTCAGACCTTCAATCTGCTCCCAGCATTTACAGCCTTAGAGAACGTGTTGCTCGGGATGAGCTTCTCGGGCCGAGGCGCCAACAAAGCGCGCGCGGTCGAACTGCTCGGACGAGTCGGCTTACAACATCGACTGCATCAGCGTCCGACTAAGCTCTCGGTCGGCGAACAGCAGCGAGTAGCAGTCGCGCGAGCGCTCGCTAATCAGCCTTCGCTGCTCTTGGCTGACGAGCCCACTGCCAACGTCGATGTCGCCAATCAAGACAACATCTTGAAGCTGCTTCGAGAAGCCTGCACCGAGAGCAAAGTCTCGTTGCTGTTGGTCACTCACTCGCCCGACGTCTCGAACCAATTTAAGCGCGTCGAGAAACTCAGCGACTTCAACCGCGCGTAAGAACTCTGACAGATCCCTCAGCGAGTGTTTAAGAGAGGGACGACGATGCCTCTCAGAAGTGAGTGGCACGCCCTGAGTACTCACAGGGCGTGGTTACATTCATCACCACGCCCTTCCCGGTGGTCAGAGCGTGCCACCCTGGCTCTCTTTTGAATGACAGAGCGTGTTACCGATCGCTCGATAATTCCCTACTCATCCGCCGCAACGCGCAGTGCGTAGAAACCGACTTTGCGTTCGGCGATCACGACAGTGCCGGCCATCGCGGCTTTGTCCTTCGTCCACAGATAGGCGTCGAACGTCTGAGACGTGTTGGCGAGTTCGACATCGAACCGAGCGTTATGAGCTAGCCCGGCAATGCGACCATTCAGCTCGTACTCGCTCTTGGTGCCTTCCGAGATGAACTTGCCGTAGATCCGACGCTCGTCGACCTTCAGATCCCAGCGACCTTCCCAACGACCGTCGATTCGCACGATCCACGAACCCGCAAAGTCCTCGGCCAAGACTTCGGCATGATCAGCCGGCTTCGACTTGCCGTCTGTGGCGGCGTCAGGAATCGCCGACCCATTGAGCGGGAACATCTTCGACGGCTCGATGACGGTCAGCGTCGCTTCGCCCTCGCATTTAACGTCTTCGCCCTGCCCCTCCGGAACGACTTGCCCAATATCAAAGTTGAACGCGAAGCCGGGGAACAACATCACGTCCTTGCCAGCAGCCGCCGTCAAGTTGGGTCGGTCACCTCGATAGGTCACAAACCGCTCGATGATCAACACCGGAGTCGGACCGTTCTTACCCTTTCGCAGCCCCCACGTAATCAACGCCTTCGTCCAATTGTCGTCGTCCGTTTTGAAGACGACGCACGGTGACGAAAACCGCTTGCTGATCGGCTTCAGCTTCGAGCCGTCCTTCATCGACAAGCTCGTTGCGGGAGCCCCCTTTTCTGCCGCTTGCTTCAGCCAGTAAGCCGTGTGATCGTCGAACAAGTCTGCTCGCGCAACATCGGCTGTAGCGGCCATAACCACGAATAAGGCCAGCACTCCGAGACTTCGAGCGATCATACTGAGGACTCCCAACGGCAGGACTATGAAGGAAGGAAAAGGATTGCAGGGCGGGATCTATAACAAAGCTCCGCGCGATGTTCGATGACATCCAGCAATCGGTACCGAGCCAGCATGCTGTCTCTTCGCGGCCTAGGAAGACTCTGCGGATCGAGCCAACTGATGCGATTCTGCTCAAAGTTCCCGAGGCAGCCGACTCGTTTAGCCTGGCTACCGCTGCCGCCAGACTGGCTCGTTGTTGCTGTGTTTTTCCGGGCCTATGCTGCCGCGCGGCCAATCGCGTCTTCGGACTTCATTCATCCCTCATCGAGCTCTCGCATGGACCAATCTCCGCTCCATTTCGAAACCCGTTGTATTCACGTCGGCGTTGAAAAAGACTCGTCCTACAACAGCGTCATCACGCCGATCTATCCCAGCTCGACGTTCTATTGGGAAGACACCAGCACCAACAAAGGCTTCGACTACACCCGCAGTGGCAACCCCACTCGCAAAGCTCTGGAAGAGAACATCGCCGTGTTGGAAGGCGGCATCGATTGCCGAGCCACTTGCACCGGCATGTCGGCCATCAACGCCGTGATGCATCTCTTCAAACCCGGCGATCACATCATCGCCAGCGACGACATCTACGGCGGCACCTATCGCCTCTTCTCCACAGTCTTCACGAACATGGGTTTGCAATTCTCGTTCGTGAAGATGGGCGACCCTGCCGCTGTTCGTGCCGCACTCAAGCCCAACACCAAGTGCATCTGGATCGAGACGCCCAGCAACCCGCTGCTCAATCTGGTCGACATTGCCGAGATGGTGTCGATCGCGAAGTCAGCCGGAGCCATCACAATCGCGGACAACACCTTCCTCTCGCCGTACTTGCAACGGCCCTTCGAGTTCGGAGTTGATGTCGTCCTGCACTCGACGACTAAGTACCTCAACGGTCACTCGGACGTTGTCGGTGGCTGCGTTGTCACGAACGACAAAACGCATTCCGAGAAAGTCAGCTTCATCGTTAATGCTCTCGGCTTGGCCTGCTCACCATTCGATGCGTGGCTCGTGTTGCGAGGCATCAAGACGCTCGGCCCGCGCATGGAGGCTCATCAAAAGGGAGCCATGGCGCTGGCCACCATGCTTGACCAACACCCTGCGGTCGAACATGTCTATTACCCCGGACTGCCGACGCATCCTCATCACGAACTTGCCAAGCGCCAGCAGAAGGGCTTTGGAGCGATGGTCAGCTTCGACGTCAAAGGCGGACGACCGGCTGCCGAGCACGTCTTCAAGAACGCTCATCTCTACAAACTGGCAGAGTCGCTCGGCGGTGTGGAATCGTTGTTCGAATACCCAGACACCATGAGCCATGCCTCGATGACTCATGACGCTCGCCGCCAAGCCGGCATCAGCGAGAAGACCATCCGAGTATCCGTCGGCATCGAACATCCCGACGACATCGTCGCCGACATGAAGCACGCGCTCGACACGATCTAACTCCCCTGCGCGGACTCAAAACAAGAGGCCGCACGAATGGAACAGAGCGCGAGTAAGAGCGTTCGATAAGCCTCTGTTTGGTCTTGTCTCCATTCCCTCTGTTTTCTCCTGTTCAATGTCTTGATGAAGACGGTTGGAACAGAAGCAAACAGAGAGAACGGAGAAGAACACGAACAGAGAACTCAATCACCGGAGAGCCAATCGGACATCGCGCCGGATTAGCTCGCGCACTTACGAGTTCAACTCGATCTAACTCACCCGCGCCAGTTCAAAACAAGAAGCCGCGCGAATGGAACAGAGCGCGAGTAAGAGCGTTCGATAAGCCTCTGTTTGGTCTTGTCTCCGTTCCCTCTGTTTTCTCCTGTTCAATGTCTTGATGAAGACGGTTGGAACAGAAGCAAACAGAGGGAACGGAGAAGAACACGAACAGAGAACTCAATGACCGAAAAGCCAATCGGACATCGCTCCTGATCAGCTCGCACACTCAAACGCTCGACACGATCTAACTCACCCGCGCCAGTTCAAGACAAGAGGCCGCGCGAATGGAACAGAGCGCGAATCAGGGAATTCAATAGTCCTCTGTTCGGCCTTCTCTCCGTTCCCTCTGTTTTCTCCTGTTCAATGCCTTGATGAAGACGATTGGAACTCGCATCCTCGATTGCCCACCACCCAGCAATCCATCAGCCGCTTCATTCGGAGCCTCTACTCATGGCAGATGCGAAGTCCGATGACGTTTCTGCGATCGGCAGATGGCTCGCACTCATCGCGGCGTTCTTGGGTTGGTACTTCGCGGGCATGCTTTTGCAGATCACGTCGCTGTCCATGAGGCCGGCGGCGATTGATCTTCTCAGCCGCACCGGCACGTTTGAGCGACGGGCCTTTGATGAACTCAGCGAACGAGTCGCCAAGAAAGACAGCACGTTAACCGAGGACCAACGAGGCCTCGCCAAGCATTGGCAAGGCCAGGTGCAGCAATGGTTCGCATACTTCACGTGCGCGTTCCTCTTCGGTGGAGCTGCCGGTGGTTTGGGTTTTGGTCGACTTGGTGATCGATACGGTCGAGCCAAGGCATTGGCCGCTGCCGTGCTGTGCTACGCCACATTCTCCGGACTGGCTTATTTCGTCACGTCGCCGTTGCAGATGGTCATCGTTTGGTTTCTGACCTGCCTCGGCCTGGGCGGTTCGTGGCCCAATGGAGTGGCACTCATCGCCGAGATGTGGGCCAGCCTGTCTCGACCAATGGTCTCAGGCATCATTGGGATGGCTGCCAACATCGGGATCTTCGTGATGGCTTCGATCGCGCTGTGGGTGAAGATCACCCCCGACGATTGGCGTTGGACGATGCTCATCGGCGCGAGCACCTTCGTACTCGGAATTTTGATCCTGCTTCTTGTGCCCGAATCACCCAAGTGGCAAGCCGCTCGCGCAGCCGGAGTCGCCGCAGGTCAGAAAGTCGTGCCGATGTCTTTGGTCTTCGGACGACAGTACCTCGGCATCACGTTGCTCGGCATCGTGCTGGCGACAGTGCCAATCATCGGCGGCTGGGGCAGCGCGAATTGGATGATCCCTTGGGCCGATCAAGTGGCCGGCGCCGCAGACCCGTTCTTGAAGGCGAAGGTCGGTCAGTACCGCTCGCTCACCGGCATCATCGGCAGTTGCTTTGGAGGCTGGATCGCAGCTCGAATTGGACGCCGCCGCTTGTACTTCTTAGCGAGCCTCGCGGCATTGGGGTGCGCTCAATACGCGTTCTGGTTCACGACCCCCAAGGACACTTGGTTCTTGTTTTGGGTCGGAGCGCTCGGTCTCTTCAGTGGGCTGTATTTCGGCTGGTTGCCTCTCTGTTTGCCGGAGCTATTCCCCACGTCCATCCGCTCCACGGGCGCCGGAGTGTGCTTCAACTTCGGTCGCATCGGCACGGCGGTAACGGTCTTCTTGACCGGCTCGCTGACCGCATACTTTGGCGGCGACTACGCCAAGATCGGTCAGGTCACGAGCCTCATCTACGTCGTCGGGATGCTGGCCATCCTCTTCGCGCCGGATACGAGCCAGCAGGGACTTGAGGCCGAGTAATCCGTTCGAGTCTTGGTCGTTACTGATCGCCACAGCACGTCGTTGGCATAACCCATCTTGTCCCGATTGAGGACAGCTTTAGAATCCTCCGCCACTGCGCGACCAGGAAGGTTTGCGTTTCAAAGATGCGATTCGATGCGGGCCAACTTAACCGCCGATCGCCTCGCACTACTTCAAGGATGAAATTGCTATGAGCAACGAAGGCGAGCCAAAACGCCGACTCGGACGAGGAATGGAAGCCCTGATCGGCGGCTTCATGTCGAATCCGAAACCTGCTCCCACTGCGGCGGTTCCTGCGAATCCTCAAGAGCCAGCGGCTGCTCCCTCCGCTGAAACTGCTGCTACCCCGAACGTTGAAACTCGCGCCGAAGAACCGCGTGACTTGCTCCATTTGGCGGTCACCGAAATCACTCGAAATCCCTTTCAACCTCGCACGGCCTTTGACGATGCCGCGTTGAAAGAGCTGACCGAAAGCATTCAACAACACGGCATCTTGCAGCCCATCTTGGTCCGCAAAACGGAAACCGGATATCAGCTCATCGCGGGCGAGCGACGTTGGTTGGCCGCTCAAAAAGCGGGACTCACAACGGTGCCGAGCCGCGTGTTGTCATTGGAAGATCAAGCCGTTTGCGAAGCGGCTCTCGAAGAGAACATGAAGCGCCGCGACCTCAATGTGCTCGAGAAGGCGCAGGCGTTTTCGGATTACGTCAAACGCTTTGGCTGCACGATTGAAGAGCTCGGCAAGCGACTGTCGCTCGATCGCTCCACGGTCTCGAACATGATGCGATTGCTCGAACTGCCCGAGCCCATCAAAGCCCTGCTGCTCGAAGAAAAGATCACCGCTGGTCACGCCAAGGCGATTTTGCCGTTGGAGCAATCGCACCAATTGGCGCTCTGCGAACGCATCCAGTCAGAACGACTTTCGGTCCGCGAAACCGAAGCTGCCGTGCGACAATTGATGCAATCGCCAGAAGTGCCCGAGACGCTCTCCTTCGAAGCAGCTCAACAGCAATCCAAAGCTGTCACACCGGAAGTCACCGCGCATGTGAGATCGCTCGAACAACAGTTTCGAGATCTGCTCGGCTTGAAAGTGCAGATCAAGCAGAAGACCAAAGACGCCGGGCAAGTGGTGATTGAATTCAGTTCGAACGACGACTTCGAACGACTGACCCGACTGCTGCGAAAGGTCGCGTAGATTCAAGCGGCGCGAATTCGTTTGGCTGAATCAAGGCACGCGACATCGAGAGGCAAAGTCTGATCTACTGCGACCCAGCGATCACAAGCGTTTCTCGGTATCGCCGCCAGAATCCTCGATCATCGCCACACTCGTCGGAGTTCGCTCATGGCTCAAGCAATCGTCGATCCGCAGCAGCTTCGACAGTTCGCTCAATCTCTGAAGCAGTTCAATCAGGATCTAGTCGAGCGCATGACGTCTCTGGCCGGTCAGCTCGGCATATTGAGCAACACCTGGCGCGATCAAGAAAACAAGAAATTCTGCGAGCAATTCGAGCAGCACATGCGTCTGATCGCGCGGTTCGTTGAAGCCAACAACGAACACATCCCCTATCTGCTGCGAAAAGCCGAACACATCGAAGAGTACCTGCAACAGAGGTAGGACCGGAGACGATCGGACGAGTTGCAGCCATCCTACGTCGCATCGGCAGCCTGCACTTCGTGAGCACCTTTCCTAGAATCGCTCGCGTCGTTTCTCGATCACCCTGACGGAGCTTACGCATGACTCAGACTCGCGATTCCATTCGTCGCCATCACTTTGCCAGCGACAACTACTCGGGCATCTGTCCCGAAGCCTGGCAAGCCATGGCCGAAGCGAATGCCAATCACGTCTCCAGCTACGGCGATGACCCGTGGACTCAGCAAGCTGCTGACCTGGTCCGCGATCTGTTTGAAGTGGAATGCGAAGTCTTTTTTGTCTTCAACGGCACATCAGCCAATGCCCTCGCACTGGCAGCCATGTGTCAGTCTTATCACAGCATCATTTGCCACGAACTCGCGCATGTCGAAACGGATGAATGCGGTGCTCCCGAGTTCTTCTCCAACGGTTCCAAATTGCTGCTCGTTCCCGGCGATCAAGGCCGCATTCAGCCTGACGCCATCAAAGCGACCGTTAAGAAGCGGAACGACATCCATTATCCCAAGCCTCGTGTATTAAGCATCACACAGGCCACCGAGATGGGTTCGGTGTACTCGGTCAGTCAGCTTCAAGAACTCTTCGAAATGGCGCGACGCTTCGACCTGCGAGTCCACATGGATGGTGCGCGCTTTGCCAACGCCGTTGCGGCGCTGAAGGTCGCTCCCAAAGAGATCACCTGGAAGGTCGGAGTCGATGTGCTCTGCTTTGGCGGAACCAAGAATGGCATGGCCGTGGGCGAAGCGATTGTGTTCTTCAAGAAGGATCTCGCGCACGAGTTCGCCTATCGCTGCAAGCAAGCCGGGCAGTTGGCTTCCAAGATGAGATTCCTGGCTGCTCCGTGGGTCGGCATGATCAAGTCAGGTGCGTGGCTGCGAAACGCCGAGCACGCCAATGCTGCGGCGGAGAAGCTCGAACTCGGGCTGAAGTCTGTTCCGGGTGTTGAGTTCCTCGCCGCGCGACAAGCGAACTCGGTGTTTGTTCGATTGCCTGTGCCCGTTGCGGCAGAGTTGCGCGAGCGTGGTTGGAAGTTTTACACCTTCATCGGAGCCGGCGGCGCGCGCTTCATGTGTACCTGGGACACCAGCGACCAAGACGTCGAAGCTCTGATCGCGGATGTCCGCGATCTGATGGCGGGGCAATAACGACAACAGCAGAGGCTCGCCGACCGCGTCTATGATGGCCGAGAGCAGCCAACTTACAGACCGGTTCATCACGCTCCGCTTGTCTTCTTGAGAGAGTCTTCTGCCGCCGAATTAAGGGCTCCGTCGCAGCCGGAGCACTCCAGGACGCTCGTCCTGTGTCAAGACTTTGACCTCGGATTTAGCGAGTCGCGGAGCGACTCGCCTACGTAGCTCAGTCGCTCTGCGACTGAGAACCGCTCCCCAGGATTTCGCTGCGATGCAACACGATGTCTCGATTGAAACTTCGAATGACTTCTCGGGGTATAACGCGCTCTCTGATCGCCGTTACTTCCAGTCCCTTCACGAACTCCTCGGAGAATTCACGATGCGAGCACGTCTGTTTGCCGTCAGCTTGGCGGCCTGCTTGTGGCCGCTTGCCGCTCAATCTGCCGACATGCTGGACGCTGCGGCGATCATGCCGGGCGGAGCTGTTGCTTTCGCCGAAGTCGATCAGCTCGAACGCTGGTTGCAGACGGCTCAAGACTCAGAATTCATCAAAGCCTTGCCCGACAATCCGCAGGTGAAGGCGTTCTACAAGACCCCTCAAGGTCAACAAGCTGACGCCGGACGCCGTATCCTCGAAGCCCAGATTGGCATGGATCTGTGGACGCTCGGCAAGAAGGTTTTCGGAGGCCGGATCTCCGCTGCCTTCTATCCGGTAGCCGGTCGTAAAGAGCCCGACGCACTCATCATTCTGCAAGCTCCAGATGCCACTGCTCTCAACATTCTGCGTGAGAAAGCCGAGCCGTTTTTGGCACTCGCCAAGGATCGTACCGAGACCACGACGGGAGCCGGTGACATCGTCATTCGAGGCTTCGACAAGAAGCTCTTCCTAGCCGACAAAGACAACTGGCTGGTGCTCGGCAGCACTAGGTCTTTGGTGGAACAAGCTCTGATCTTCAAAGCCGGACAAGGCACCGACTCCAAGCCACTCACTCAAGATGCTCCGTTTGCTGCCATGCAAAAGCAGACCGGCCAAGGGCATCTCGCGCGAGCCTATTTGAACGCCGAAATGGTCAAGCAAGCTCAGGGCGGTCGAGTCTCTCCCGCCAAGCTCGACAACGGCGGCGTCTCGTTGTTCAACGGCGGCGTCAACGAACTCCTCAATCACACTTCGTTCGCCGCGCTGACCTTGGGTTTGAATGACGAACGACTCGCGCTCGCACTGCATGTTGGTGCGAAGGGCTCGGCGCTGCCTGCGACTTATCAGCCATACTTTCCGACCAAGGCTCAAGCCGTTGATGCGTTGCCGGAAGTGCCGGGACTTATCGCAGCTTGGACGCTCAATCGAGACTTCGCGGGCTGGTATCAGAAGCGCGAAGAGCTACTCCAAGAGCAAGCGCTGCCCTAGTTCGACAAGTTCGAAAGTGGTCTCGCCAATCTGTTGCCTAATCGCGATTTCGGTTCGGACATTCTGCCCGCGATCGGTCGCAACCTGACGGTGGTAGCCGCTCCGCAAAGCTTTCAACACCTCGACGCGAAGCCCGGAGTGCAGTTGCCGGGCTTTGGTTTGATTGTCGATCTCGCGAAGCCCGAAGAAGGTGCCGAGATCATGCAGTTGCTGTTTCAGACGCTGACATCAATCGCCAACTTGAACGCCGGACAGCAAGGACGCCAACCGTGGTTGTTGTCCTCAGAGACTCACAAAGGCGTCCAAATTCACTTCGGCAAATACAGTCAAAAGCCCAAGGGCGAACGACTGCCAATCATCTTCAACTTCATGCCCGCAGCCGCTCGAGTGGGCAATCGGTTCGTCCTGTGTTCTTCGATCGATCTGTGCCGACAGTTGATCGACGGCTACTCGCAACCCGCCGGTCGATTGGCTGATAACAGCACGCTCGACTCGCGCATCGAAGTGCGTGGCGAGCCGCTCGCGAAAGCCCTGGAAGCCAATCAAGAGTTGCTCGAAGCCCGATCGGTGCAAGAAGGCAAATCGCCCGAACAAGCCAAGGTCGAAGTCACGACCCTCTTCAAACTTCTGAGAGCGATCGACTCCCTACGCATCACGTCGGGCGAAGCCACTGAAGGCTACGAAGTTCGAGTGGAAGCCAAGTGGGCCAAGTAACCGACCAGCAGCTCTTCATCCCGCGCGTAGGTATCGACAGAAGCCAAAACGCCGATGCTCGCTCAACTATGCAATCAGCATTCTTCCAATGTCTTCTCGGTTGGTCTTCTTCTCCGTTCCCTCTGTTTCCTTCTGTTCCAACCGTCTTCATTAAGACCTCAAAAGGCTGCCTCATGTCCGACCTGCTGCAACCGGCTCGAGTTGAATGGAACCGCCGCGCGGCGACTCATCTGCTGTGGCGGACTGGCTTCGGAGCATCTGCTGCCGACATCGATCTCGCCGTGAAAGATGGACTCGACGGCACGTTGCAGCGGTTGCTGACTCCACAGCCAGAAACGCCTTCCTTTCAAGCCGCCGACAAGCTGCTCAAGCAAGCGGCGCTCGACAGTGGCAACGTCCTCGATTTGAAAGCCTGGTGGCTGCATCGCCTGACGGCGTCCGCCAAACCGTTGCTCGAAAAGCTAACCCTGCTTTGGCACAACCACTTCGCGACTTCCAATACCAAGGTCGACTCGGTGGCTCTGATGCTGGCTCAGAACGAGCTGCTGCGTCGGGAATCGTTCGGCAGCTTCCGGCGCGTGTTGCACGGCATTTCGAAGGATGTCGCGATGCTGGTGTGGCTCGACAGCAATGCGAACCGCAAGCGGCATCCCAACGAGAACTTCGCGCGCGAACTGATGGAGCTCTTCAGCCTCGGAGTTGGCAACTACTCCGAGCACGACATTCAAGAAGCCGCGCGAGCCTTCACGGGCTGGCATGTCCGCAACGCTGAGTTCTGGATGAACTCCATCCAACACGACACCGGTTCGAAAACGGTCTTCGGCAAGACCGGCAACTTCGACGGCCAAGACGTCGTCGAGCTTTGCCTGGCTCACGAAGCTTGTCCGCGATTCCTCGCCTTCAAGTTGCTTAGGCAGTTCGTCCGACAGCAACCTCTGCCCGAACACATCGCTGCATTGGCCGCGCGCATCCGCCATCACAACTTCGAATGGCAGCCGGTCCTGCGAGAACTCTTCGCCTCGCAGTTGTTCTTTGCCGACGAGCACCGCAACGCCCTGATCAAAAGCCCGCTTGAGTTGGTTTTGGGAGCGATCCGCTCGCTCGACGCCAAGCCGCAACTGCAAAACGTCGCCAAGCTGTGTGCTGAACTTGGCCAATCGCCCTTCGAGCCGCCGACGGTCAAAGGCTGGGACGGAGGCCGCCTGTGGATCAGCTCGACCACCCTGATTCAACGAGCCAACTTCGCCACCACGTTGGTCCGCACCAATCAACTGGGAACCATCACCGTCCCAGTCTCGCGCGGCCCTGATGAGATCACCGACCTCGCCGAACTCTTGCTCGCCCGAGACCTGACCGACGACGCGAAGACGGCCCTGCAAACGATCCGCCAGTCCCAAAGCGGAGACGCCAACCAACGCACGAGCGGCGTCTTACAATTCCTAATGCAGATGCCCGAGTATCAATTGGCATAATCCTTCGCGGAAAATTCCCTCGCCCCTGGAAAGTGAGAGACGCAGGCTAGCTGCCTGTTGAATTTCGTGGGGTACGATTTCAACGTGCCCTAATTCACTTTGAGTAGAGCACGATGGAAGGTGCTATACGTGGTCTTCAACAGCCAGTTAAATCCAAGCAGTTCTCACGACCTCTCAGAAATATGAATATTCGACGCAGGAGTGATAGCCACACTTACCAAAGCGTGGGTTCTCAGCGAGGGAGGCCGACTGAGCTACGAACCGCAAAAACTTTACCTGCCCCCGCCGTCTGGTTCGGCGTCTGGCCAGCCGTCAGGCCATTCTTCAACATCATCGTACTCGGCGACATACACCGCTTCATCCGTTACCAACTCGCTCTTGCACGCAATGGCACAGCGGTGGAATGTCGGTCCGCCCACATGCCGCCCATCCGCCCCGAAGTGTGCGGACTTTGTAACTCTCGCCCGCGATGCCACCTCGGCGAACGCCAAACGCGCCTCAAGAATGGCGGAGCGGATGGCCTCAACTGGCACCTCTTGGGCGGCCAAATCTGCCAGTAGCCAGTGTTGCACCTCGCACGCGATAAACAGCGGCTCGATTGGCTCCCCGTTGAACCGGCACCCTGCGGTGAGCGCGTCGATCTCCAACGTGCCCGACCCAAGGGAGGCGAGTCGAGTATAACTGTTGATCAAACGCCATCCGCAAAACATGTGGCACAGAATAAAAGCATTGTGCTTTAGCCGCTTCCGCCTCACCGTGCCATCCCTCTTTGTCGCCGAACGACCAAGGTAACCCCCGGCGGCGGCCAGAAACCTTTAATCAAAAATCCGCCCGATCCGCCGCTCGGGTTGACCGCCTTGTTCGCCCCTCTTATGCGCATTGCCAAAGAGACGCACTCATGTGGCATTCATTGCACCAAAACACATAACAGATGCCACCACTCCCCCAAAGCCACTCGCCTCCATCTTGTGTTGGCAGATCCGAATCAAATTGAAGTAGCAGTGGCATAAGGTGCGTGCAGCTTGGGCATTTTGGGAACTCGGCCGACTGAATCCACGTTGGATGGCCACCGATCCGGTGCAGGTTCTCGCGGCTGTTTGATAAAGCCCAATCTTGCCACCTCCAACGTGGCGGAGTCGGACTTAATTCAACCCATGCTTCCTTGAGCGGGCACGCTGGAAACTCCGGTGTTTTGTGTTCCGACGCGAGCGGTGATGGGTTGCCATTATCATCATGCTGAAAAAACAGTGGTGCCTGTGACCATCCCAAACAGGGCTCATCGCAAAACCGTGGGGGTAACTGGTATCAGCCGACGAGTCGGACTTTGGTGGTGTGAAGTGTTTCGATTCTCAGGATGAAGTGATTGCGGTTGCGGTAGCCGTAAGCTCGGCATTGGAGGAGTTTGATCTTGTTGTTCGTGCCCTCCAGCGGGCCGCTGCTGATTCGCTCGTCGTACCAATTCAGAATCTGACGGGCGTACTTTCTCAACGTCTGGGCCATCGTC
>OMIV01000358.1 GCA_900299185.1 Planctomycetaceae bacterium | reverse complement strand
GCTTGATCGTCAGTTGCGAACGGCTGATCTCAAACGAGGAGATCCGCAACGATCCCAGCCAAACTTTGATCCCGTACTTCTGCGTCGATGCCGTTTGCGAAGTCCCCTACGGCAGCTATCCCGGCAACATGCCTTACGAATACTTCTCGGACGAAGACCACATGCGCGAATGGCTGCAAGTCGAAGAAGACTACGAGCAATACCTGGCCTTCGTGCGACGGCTGATCTTCGAAACCGCTGACTTCAACGGGTACCTCGACCGCTGCGGTGGCCGCGAGCGACTCGCATCGCTGAGACAATTGGAACTCGACCCGAGCTAATACTGCAGCACGACAATCAACTTGGGTGGCACGTCCCTGAGTACTCGAAGGGCGTGGCCTCGCGGTCAAACCTCACGCCCTTCGAGTACTCAGGGACGTGCCACCCGAATAATCAAAATAGACGACTCTCGCCGAGGCGCAGAGAAGACCAACATCCTCGTCCCGAGCGCCTCACTTGAGTTGCTCACTCAAGAACTCGTCGACCAGCCGTATGCGTTCGGCGTCGAAGAACTCGCCGCCGCCGTGCTTGCCGTTGTGAATCACCACGAATCGACACGTGCGTCTCAGCGCTTCGTAACGTCCCTGCAATTCATGCGACTGATTGATCGGAGCCTGCGGATCTTGATCTCCATGAATCAACAGCAGCGGAGGATCTTGAGCATCGACATGAAACACCGGGCTCGCCAACCGTGCGAGTTCCGGCTTCTCGTCAGGTTGTCCGCCCAACAGCAATTGCAGCGCGGGGACTCGCACCTTCAGACCATGCGGAGTTGATTGAGCCAAGATCGTGGTCAGGTTCGACATGCCATAGAAGCTGACGATGGCTTGCACGTCGGACCGTTGTTGCAGGTGCTCGCCCACTCGACCTTCGAGTTCCGCATGCCCGTTACTCACTCCCACAAGCGCCGCCAGATGACCGCCCGCAGAACCGCCCGAGATCACCACGCGAGTGGCATCGATCTTCAACTCCTTTTGCTTCGCTCTTAAGAAACGAATGGCCGCCTTGATGTCATGCACCTGAGCAGGAAAAGGAGCTTGAGTCGACAGGCGATAGTCCACGCTCGCGACGGGATAACCTGCCGCCACCAATCCGCCGAGCGGCATGTCGTTCTTTGATCCCGCCCGCCACGCTCCTCCATGCACCCACACAATGAGCGGCTTGGTCGCCGTCGTCGGAAGATGCAAATCCAACTTCAGCTCTACGCCATCGACCGTCGCGTAAGTCAGATCGGCTTGCACCGACGAACGGCCATCGGCCATCGCCACGTTTGCCAAAACAGTCAACACAGGCAGCACCAACCAACGCCATGCGGTCATGATTTCTCCTGAAGACAATGAAGCCGAATCGTTGGTAGATCGTAGGCGCGGTCTCGAACTTCGAGAATCGCTTGGAGACCGCACAACGCGAGCATTCGACGCGACGCTCGAAATCGGATTCGCCCACCTGATCCGCAAGGTCGCGGCCAGAAGTTTGAGTCTCCGACCCGACTGATGACGTCGTGCAGAACGGAGGTCGAACAGCCGATGTTTGGGGAGTTGATCTCGGCGTTCCCCTGCTCGCGCGGCGAAAGGAGCCGGTTGCCTCAGTGTGTGCCGACCATGCGTCGGCTGCATGCCGAGGACAATGCTCCATCCCGCGCATTCCGCTCGTGGCCACGGAAGCTCGCGTACGACGCTCACCATGAAAAACCCACCTCACCTGCTGCGCGGCGACTGGCCGCTCTTGATGGGATTTGGAATCGCGCTGTTCCTGATGACGCTCATCACACAGCCGCCGATCTCGGATCTCAGTGCGCGGCAATTGCAGTCGGTTCGCGAGATGAACGTCTCCGGCGATTGGCTCGTCCCGACTGTTGGAGGAGCACCGCAGCTTGACCGCGTTCCGGTCACTCAGTGGACGGTGTTGGTCGCGATGATGTCGATGAGCTTGCCCGCCATCGTCGCGGCTCGCTGGGTCACGAGCATGGCCTTGTCGCTCACAGCTTGCCTGATCGCTTCAATCGGAGCCCAAATCTTTGGACGTCGAGTCGGACTGTTAGCCGGATTGATGACGCTCACGAGTTCTTCATTGCTCGACCTCGTACGTTCAGGACTCGCAGAACCCGTCACCACGCTCAGTATCTTGCTCGCGATTGCGGCTGCGATTCAGGCCGATCGAGCCGAAGACGCATCAACGCTGAAGGCCGTTCGCTTCCCCGCCAGTCTCGTTTCCGACCGACCGTTCTCGGTGTGGTTGTTGTTCGGAGCGTTGGCCTTCGCGGCCTTTTGCAACGGGTGGCAGTTCCTGACCGTGATGGTTCTGGTGCCGCTTGGTTTCTATATCTTGTCTGGCAGACGAACGTCCGCACTTCGCAGTGCCGTGTGGCTGTGGGGTTGGCTGGGAGTTGGTCTCGTCGGCAGCGTTTGGCCTCTGCTGGTCTGGCGACGGTTCCCCGATGTGGGTGCGTTGTGGGCGATCGGTTCTCTCAGCGATTGGCTGGGTTATCTCGACGTTGATCGCTTCCGAATTCGGATCACTCAAGGTGGCCTCACTGCGATGAACGTGGCCGCCACGTGGGGCATCATCGTCCCGGTCGGTATGTGGTGGCTTCGACATGACGGTCTTGGCAACCGACGTTCCTCAGCGCGACTCGTTTGGACCGTCGCGTCCATCGGACCCGCAGCGGCTGTGGTGTTCTGTGAGCAGCCGCGAGCATTGCTGCTCAGCTCACTTGTCTGGTGGAACTTGATCGCGGCAGTCGGACTAGAGCGAACCGTCGCGGCCACTGTCAGCCTGCTGCGCGACTGGGCGATGCAGCAAAAACTCCGAGTCACCTTGCCGCTGATTCCCATCAATCGCCCCGTGCTCGCGACGGCTTTTGGCTGCTTCTTGTTGGGCTTCGGACCTTTGTTGTGGAGCGACGTTTTCGGCACTCGTACCGCCACTTCCATGCAGCTTCTGGCCGAAGTTTTGAATCGCAACGTCGCAAGCGATGAGCTGGTCGTCGTGGACATGGAACTGGGAGACGACTCGTCGGTCGCGCTGTACGAACTCGGCGAACAAGCGTGGCCGGCTCACAACCTCAGCTTCCTGCTCGACGACAGCTTGCCCTCGCCGGAAGTCCTGGTGGTGACAAGAGGCACCGCCGGTGGATCTTTGAGTTGTCTGGGCGAAGTTTCCGACATCATCGAAGTCACCGGCAGCGAATCGCTGTCCGTGTTCCGCTTAAGACTGAGCCCCGACCTCGTCCGCTTCCACCGCAATGAAGTGCCCATGACGTTGGCTCAATCGCTGCATACCGAGCCTGGACCGTGGCCGCTGGGCATTGAGATCTCCTCGCGCACCGATCAAAGCCGCAAGCCGGCCACAATGATCGCGACGGAAAACGTCGAACCGGTTCGCCGTTGAGACGACGCGAAAGAACGGCCGTTCTTCCCGTCGTCTGCAGAGGTCGATGCGAGCTGATTTTCAACCGCTGATGAACGCTGATGGAACGCTTATGAGAATGGGACAAACTTCGTTCGGGCTGTTCATTTCTGATTAGCGTTTCATCAGCGTCCATTAGCGGTCCAAAAATCCTGTTCGTCAATCAACGTCCCGGCTCGCCGGAAAAGCAAAAGCAGCAATGCTTGGGTTCGCTCACGGTTCTACCTCTTCGTGCCTTTTTATTTTTCTTGTAGCCAATCCAGGTCTTGGCCGATGCCCGGGGCCGGTTAGGCAAAATAGAGAAGCCGACCCATGCGACTGCCAACGAGACCTTCGTCACAGGCGCTCCGCGCGGCAAAACCGTCAATCGCCGCAGAGGGCCAGACGATACTGATTCCGACTTGCCGCCTTCATGGATGAAGTGCTCTTGCGGCACGCGACGGCGAGTCAGACCTAGGCGCGGAGTGAATCAACGTTTTCGGTCAAATGGACTCGAGCAGAGTCCCGGTTTCAGAAGTCTTCGGACCGTTAGAAACCAGCTTGGCCGCGATGTTGAGCCCCCTGCCCTTATCGCACATCGAGGGACCGATGCGACGGCTCCACTTTTTGGTCATGGCTTGCGCCCTAGCGACAGGGGGGGGCATCCTTCCGTGTAGCGGCGGCGCGTGTAACGCCAAAGGCCCATTGTGGGTGCCCCCTGCTCCGCGTTTCAGCGCGTGTGAGACTCCAACTGACACGTGCGAGCCGCCAATCGAGTGCGCTAAAAAGCCCGTATGCCCAACTAGCTATCCAACCTTCGCCAAGTACTGGCCGGGGCTCGACGAGTGGTGGACCAATCATACGGCCAAGAGTGCTGCTCGAAGCGTGTTACTGCGACAACAACTTCGCACGATGCGGCTTTATGGACCGGACTATAAAGACGGCTTCCAACAGGCTTACATCGACATCGCGAATGGTGGCAGTGGCGAATGCCCACCAGTCCCGCCGCCTCGTTATTGGAACACGTTTTATCGTTCATCGTGCGGTGAGAAATACGCCGAACGCTGGTTCAATGGTTATCGTGCCGGTGCTGCGATGGCGAATGTCGAGCTCGGCAAGCTTCGCACCGTCCATGCATCCTACGACTGGCAAGTGCCCGAACGATGCAAGTTCGCCGGCGCAGACCAATGCACCTCGAATGGTTGCCAAACGGGCTCGTGCGATCCTCGAGTCGGTGGTTCGCGGCCGCCTAACTTTGTCTGCCGTCCGGGCATGGGCATGATGAGCGACTCGCCGCAAATCCCTATCGGTCCCGGAATGATGCCTCAAATGCCTTTCGTCCCCGCGACCCCAGGCTTTGATCTCAACATGATGGCTCCGAACCAACCGGTTCCGAACTATGGCATGGCGCCGGGTTATGGTCCGCCCACAAACGGCCCGCAGCCTGTTCCCAACGCCGTTCAGAACACTGGTCCGATCGCTCCACAACCTGGAGCAATCGGCCCCGGCTATTCGACTCCAACGCGAGCCCCGCAAGGTGTCTCGCCTGGCTTCAGTCCTGGTCCCGGCTACTCCAGCAGCAGTCCGTCTTTCGGAGTTGGACCGCAACCGCGATTCGGACCGCCCCAAAGCCAACTACTCCCCGGTTACAGCAGTGGAAATGACGGCGGCTCACCGCCTTCGTTACCAACCGAGCCGCTCGTGTATTAAGCCTTCCATCGAAGTTTGAGACTCAAGACAAGCCCGCATGTAATCGTTCTGCCATCAAGCCGTTGGCAGATCGGATGCACTGGCAATCGTGTCCGAAGTCTGACGACTTCAGCTACTGGTCTGTCGGAAACAGCAAAAAGTGAATTGATTCGCATCGTGTCGAGACCATCGGCGGTCTCAACGCATCTCTCAATAAAGCATCTGTCATGAAGACTTCGAGCACTTTCAGTCATCAGCAGCCGACGATGTCCCTTGGGGCGTTGTCGTACGCGAGCATCGCGCTGTTTGTGCTGAGCCTGTTGTCGGGATGCGCGGCGTTTCGTCCCATCAACGCAGTTCCAGCTCGATACCTGCCGGAAGAACTCAAAGGACGAACGCGGGAGGAGATGCGAATGATCGACTTGTCGATGCTTCGCCAGCGACCGGTTGCCGAACACATCGTCGATTCTGGTGACTCACTGGCGATCTACATCGAAGGCGTGCTCGGTCAGCGCGAGCAGCCCCCGATCAATACTCAGAACGTCTTCGACTCATCGCGACCACCGACGCTCGGCTATCCGCTGACAGTTCGAGACGACGGCACCTTGTCGCTGCCACACATCAATCCCGTTTCGGTGCGCGGCAAGACTGTGCCGCAGATCGAAGACGCGTTGCGATATGCCTACACCGTCGAGCGACGCATCCTGCAACCCGGTCGCGACCGCATCTTGGTCACACTGCATCAACCGCGCAGCTACCACGTGTTGGTCGTCCGCCAGGAAAACATCAGCACCGATAACGATGACTTCGGCGGTGCATCTCGAGTTGCAGCCGTCAATCTGCAAAGCGGAGCAATCGGCTCCGCCAAACGCGGCAATAGCCGAGCTCTCGCACTGCCCGTCTATAAGAACGACGTGCTCAACGCCTTGGTCGAGTCCGGTGGACTTCCGGGACTTAACGCGCAGAACGTGATCTATGTCATTCGATCTCCGCGTCCTCAGAAGCCACAGCCGCGACCAGCTCCACTGATGCCGACGTACGCCTACCCAGCTCCAATCCCAATGAACGGGCCGGGCACGATGTATGTTCCGCAACAGCCTGGGTCGGCTCCGGTCATCTACCCTGGACCAGCTCCAATGCCGCAAGGTGCCATGCCTCTGGGACCGGCTCCTGCAACGGTGCCAGGCTTTGCACCACCAGCGTCATCGGGCGGCCCGAATCGAGTCGCTCCAATGAGCGGCGACCAACAAGCCACTCAGCGTTTAGCTCCGATCATTCGCGGCCAATCGCCCGACAATATCCAACTGATGAATTGCCCCAACGGCCAATGCGGCCAGCAAATTCTGTCTCAGCAACCGCTGGTCAACATGGAGATGTCTGCCGCTGGATTTCAGCCTCCGCCTTCTTGGAATGAGGTTGATTCGATTGCTCGCGGCAACGCCTGTTCGAGTGGTCGCACGGTAAAGATCCCGCTGCGATTGGACGTCAACGATTCCATCGCATTCACCGAGCAAGACATCATTTTGGAAGACGGCGACATCATCTTCATCGAAGGCCGTTTGGAAGAGATGTTCTACACCGGTGGTCTGTTGGGAGGCGGCCAATACACACTGCCTCGCGACCAAGACATTGACATCCTCGAAGCGATTGCGATTGCTCAGAACTCGCGTAACGGCAACCGCGACGTTTACGGCAAGTCGGCTCTGAACCAAGACGTGACGATCAGCGCCAGCGATGCCATCGTGATTCGCAAGCTGCCGAATGGCACTCAGATGCCGATCCGCATTGACCTGTATCGAGCCCGTCAGAACCCCGCCGAGCGAATCAACATTCAGCCGGGCGACTATGTGATGCTGCAATACAAACCGTCCGAAGCAGTCGGTGCGTTTGTGGAACGACACATCCTCGAAACCGCGCTCTTCGGAGCAGCCGCCGCAACCTTTAATCGCGGTCGGTAATGAGTCCGCTCTCTGCGAACTCACATAGCCCCAGAGGCGCGAGTTGCCCGGCAGACTCAGAAGACAAACAAACGCTGAGATCGCGAAGGACGCAGAGCAGAATCAAGACAGAGGTCGCTTCAACTCTCATCCACTCTCGGCGACCTCAGCGTTTTCTGCGTTTCAAACTCCTACTGCTGCGAGTTGAAGCCGCGTGAGATACGTTCTCACGAGCCCAAACTCCCGTTGCTTCGAGCACGAACAAATCGTGTTCCTCATGCCATTCAACAGGCTCATTGCCACCGGCGAGCGCTTCGCTTCAAAGGTCTCTCATGCTGCTGTTGGTCGACAACTACGACAGCTTCGTCTTCAACCTCGACCGCTACTTTCATGAGTTGCGGCAAGAGACTCTTGTCGTGCGCAACGACCAGCTCACTGTCGCCCAAGTCGCAGCGCTGCAGCCGCAAGCCGTGATCTTGTCGCCCGGACCGTGCTCACCGAATGAAGCCGGTGTCTGCATCGAACTCATTCGGAACATGCACACGCGAGTTCCCATCTTCGGCGTGTGTCTGGGTCATCAAGCTCTGGGTGCGGCATTCGGAGCGAACGTGCCGCGAGCCCCCGAACCAATACATGGTCGAGTCTCGCCGATTCACCACGAGAGCAGTCCGCTCTTCGCCCACATCCCCAGCCCATTCCAAGCGACGCGTTATCACTCGCTGATCGTCGACGAGGGCACGCTTCCGCCCGATTTACGAGTCACCGCGCGCACTCCCGACGGATTGGTGATGGCTCTGGAACACACTCAATGGCCCGTGTGCTCGGTGCAGTTTCATCCCGAGTCCATCCTCACTCAGCACGGGCATCAGTTGCTCGCCAACTTCCTGAGCCTCGCACAAATCCCCTGCGGCCCAATCCCGACCGGCGACGCTTTAGAGGTCACAACACTCGGACCTCAATTGCTTGAAGACCTGGAAAGCGGCATCGACTCCCGCTGGGTCAGCGACGAACAACAATCGCAACCACTGCATTGGTAGCCGTCGTGAGATGCCCTTCCCGCTCGTTCTCAGGCTCCGCCTGGGAACGAGATCCGGTTCTTCTACGTTGGTCGCTCGCCGCTACCGAATCTTCAAACTCGCCAAAGCGACAACGGCCAGCAGCGCCGACACGATCCAGAAGCGGACCACAATCTTGATCTCGTGATGGCCCTTGAAGCGGTAGTGATTGTGGAGCGGACTACAGGCCAGGATCCGAGTCCTCGTCGCTTTGAAGTAGCCCACTTGCAGAATCACGCTCAGCGTTTCGATCACGAAGATGCCGCCGATGATGACCAGCAAGAACTCTTGCCGCGTCGCAATCGCCGCGAGTCCCAATAACGCTCCCAGCGGCAACGAACCTGCATCGCCCATGAAGACCTGAGCTGGGTAGCAGTTGAACCACAAGAACCCGAGCATCGCTCCCACCATGGCGGCCATCACCACGGCCATCTCACCGCAACCTTCGATATGCGGTATCACAAAATACGCCGCCATCTGCTTGTGACCAGCGAGATAACACAACGCCGTAAATGCCGACCCCGCGAATATCAGACACCCGCCCGCCAGCCCATCGAGGCCGTCCGTCAGGTTGACTCCGTTTGAACTCCCGACCAACACCAAACTCGCCCAACCGACGAACAACACACCCAACGGACAGCGCCAATCACCGATTGGAAAGAAGAGATCCAGCCCGTCCGGTTTCGTTTGATGCACCACATACAGGCCGATCGAAAACCCAATTGCCAGTAACAACTGCACGACAAACTTTTGCTTGGCGCTCAGGCCATTACGTTTGGTGCTGAATTTGATCCAATCGTCCCACGCACCCAAACCGCAAAATGTCACCACAACCCCGACCGACATATTCGCATACGGATTGCGTAGGTCACCCCACAACAGCGAAGCCAGCAGGATGGCCGCACAAATGAAGAGGCCGCCCATCGTCGGCGTGTTCTCTTTACCGGCGTGTAGCTCATTCAGCTTCTGAGAGTCGCTTGCGATCCGTTCGCGAAAATGCCGCTTCAGCCACCGTATGACGACCGGGCCAAACAACATCGCGACGAGAAACGACGTCACGCTCGCTAATGCCATGCGTGCTGTCAGGAAGACCCGCGAGTCACCCGTGGTGACCAACTCCAGGCGTTCGAGAAATGGGCCAAATTCTTTAAGCAGCCAAACCAGCATGAGCGACAACATCCCTGTTGAAGTAGCAATTCAATCCCGCCACGAGCATTCCGGCTCAGCGGATTCTCACTCTTTCGAGCTGTGACCATGCCACGGTGTCAATTGCCAAGCTCCCATCGTCACGGGCATTTCACGTCGCATGCTTTGCAGCATCAGCATGGGAAACAGCGGCGGCCAATCTTCGTCCTGAGTTCTGAACCAGGTGTAGAACCACCGGCGATATAAGAAATGGTCATCTCGCAGTATCACAAACGGCACCACATCGCCGGGTTGATACTCACCCACCACGCGAATGAGATCGTCGGCAGTCGAGATCTCGTAGTCGCCGATGCGTGTGACACAATCTCCGTTTCTCAATCCCGATTTCGCAGCGGGTTTACCATCGACGGCTTCGCTGATAATACACCCGAAGATGTCATTCCCCGTCTTCACTCCCAGAAACGCAGCCCCTCGTTCGACCAAGCTGATCTGCGGATGCTTTCGTTGAAAAGCCTTGATCTCGTCTTCGGGAACCGTGTGCCCTTTCAAGAGATATAGCGCCCTCAAAGTATCAATCCGAGCAAAGTGTTCCAGGCCCACACCTTTCCCGGACCAGTTGCGATCGATCAATCCCACACGCGGCACGTCGTCATCGTCTTCTTCCACGAAGATCTGAGACTGGGGCAAGTTTCCGACTTGGCCTTTGAGTCGGCGGATATCGACCGCAGCACGTTCCATCCGCTGCGGAGCGTGCCGGTTGAGCGACTCCAGAGCTCGCCTCGATGCCGATGGTCGGCCTTCCGCAGCCAGCTTCAGCAACGCGACCTCAGCAGGTCGCCAATGCGTTTCGTCAGAGGATTCATCCAGCGTTTCCAGCACCTGAATCGCTCGAATCCCGGCTTCAAGATTCTCGCCGTTCGCCACCTGCAAGGCGGCATCAACGATGGCCGAACCTTTGGTTTTAAGAGCTTTTAGGGCCGCTTCCCGCTTCTGAACCGAGTCATCGGCGAGCTGCGCAAACAGCTCCTGCAGCGCCGCCGCAGAGTTGGATTGCGGCGACATTTCATCGCTAGCCATCGCCCAGAATGCGAGCGTCACGCCAGCGACAGCGACTGAGATCAGCGAGAAGAATCGCATGAGATTTCGACGGTTGGAGGTCACACAGCTCGGGGATCAGCCCCATGTTCAAACCCAGCCCCAGGATGTTGCCAGAATCTCCATCCCTCGACCAGACCGGACCACAGCCTCCGTCATCACCGCCAGATGACTCGCCGCGAGCAACTCAATCGCCCTGCCAACTGACAGACCAGCGAGAGCAATTATGAGCATTTCTGAGCCCGACGCGACAATCAGTATTCGAAACTTTTGCTACCGAACGACCCGCATCACGGGGCGGCGGGAGTTGATGTTGATTTGAAAATCCGCTGGCCACCGTCGCTCCCGTGGATGAGATTGTTCGGTGGCGTGCGTAGGGTTTGACGATCAACCATCAGTGATGATTGTACCGTTTTCCCAAAAGTCTGAGACTTTGTGCCAGAACTTCAGCGAAACCGGCCAGAGAAACTCTAGGAATTGATCAGGTTCAGTTCGTCCGTGCAAATTCGCGTTCTGAAGGTTCTCGAG
>OMIV01000357.1 GCA_900299185.1 Planctomycetaceae bacterium | reverse complement strand
GATAAGAAACCAGTCGACATCCGAAATCGCGTGGCGAGACAACATGTTGAGCCTTCCGTGGCAGGAGTGGAAAACCGACCTCTATCCCATACTCCTCTCTAATGTCCACACGGCCTAGCAATAGGATGCAGCGAAATTCGATCGGATGTCCGTGGCGGCGGAGACTGCGGAGATTGGAACGGGCGGCAACGCAGAATCTCCAAATTGCCACGGCGAGCTCTCCGACTTACCGCCGAGGATCCAGCTAAAGCAGCGGGCTAAACAGCTTGGCCAGGTTGGCGGCGAGATGTTTCCAAGGCGGGCTGTTTTGCCACTCGGTCTGCGAGAACTCGGTCGATTGGCTGCGGTAATGCTCCTGCACCCAGCGCAATTCTCGCAGTGAGTGCTGATCGTAGAGCGAGACATTCAATTCAAAGTTGAGTTGGAACGAGCGAACGTCGTAGTTGGCCGACCCGAACATTCCGAAAGTGTCGTCCACGGTCAATGTCTTGGCGTGGAGTAGACCGTCCTCAAAGCGGAAGACGCGGACGCCATGCTTCAGTAGGTAGCCGATGTAAAACGAACTGGCGAAGTCGACAACGCGCAGATCGCTGCGACGCGGGACGATCAGATTGACTTGGACACCTCGGCGGACCGCGAGAGTCAAAGCACAAGTGAGTGGTTCGTCCGGGATGAAATATGGCGACGTAATCGTCACTTCGCGGCGAGCGGTATGGATGGCTTCGACTATCAGGTGACGTAGTGATTCCGGATCGCGATCGGGACCAGATGGAATGACTTGTAGGGCGACATTGCCGCTCGTCGGACGGTCGGGAAAGTACTGGGTTCCGGTGACTTCAGCGCCGGTGTCGGCGTGCCAGTCTTCGAGGAAAAGGATTTGAAACTCGCGCACGGCAGGTCCGTTGATTCGGGCCATGATGTCTCGCCAGCGTCCAGCACCGCGGTGGCCGTAGGTGTCTTCGACGATGTTTTGCGAGCCGGTCCAGGCGATGCTGCCATCGATGACGACCAGCTTCCGATGATTTCGCATGTCGATGCGGGCGAGACCTCGTCGCAGCAAGCTGACCGGCAGTGAGACTCCAAACTCGATACCGGCTTGCTCGAACTGAACTGCCAGCGGTCTGACTGCCTGCCACGAGCCGACGTCATCAATGAGGACTCGGCATTCGACGCCTCGTTGTTTGGCTCGAATAACAGCTTCCGTGACTCGTTCGCCGACCACGTCGAGGGCGTAGATATAGAACAGCAGATGGACGTGATGTTGGGCCGCATCGATGTCTCGAATTAGGCTCTCAACAACGGCCTCGGTTTCGATGAGGAACGACAGCGAGTTGCCATTCATCACCGGCATCTCACCCACGGTTTGGCCGAGAGATGCGAGTAGTTGAAACGGCTGACTCGGTTGCTGTTCTGTCTGCGGTTCAACTGATGCAGGTCGCGAACTGATGGGTTCGTAGCTGGCTTGCGCGGCCAGACGAGCTCTCAGTCGTTTGCGAACCAGTCGGTCTTCACCGAAGAGCCAGTACAAAGCGAGTCCCAACCACGGCTCGAAGAACACGATCATCAACCAGGCGAGGCAGGTGGTGGGGTTCTCTTTGCGAGTGACGACGACCGGAATCATTGCCAGTCGGATCAGCCATGAGAGTCCGATCGTGATGACGGACCAATCTGCCCATGTCATCGCGGCTACTCCGTGTCTGAGTCTGAATGTGGAGTGGGCAAGCACCGGTTGCATTCCGGTGCTTGCTCATGGCTGGGAATTTCTGCGGCATGAGTCCTAGACGCGAATGCTACGCCATGGACGAAGCGTCGACTGCCTATGACTGCTTCTTCAAGATGATTTGGCGGATGTCCATGATGGCAGCTTTCGCTTTGGTCTTGGGTTTGACATGCAGTTCGTATCGTCCCGGTTTCTCGATCTTGATGGTGCCGATTTCACGCGGCTTGAAGTTCTGGAAGTGGCCGGTGTCTTCAACTGTCATGTCTAGGCTTTGCTCGCCAACCGAGAATGCGACGACGCTCCCTCCTTGGCCGGTGCCGCAGCCTTGATGAGGCTCGACGATGAAAGTGCCGGGCTCGGTTACGGCGAATTCGAACTTTGCCCAGTCCGACGGATTAACCCAATAGCCCAGCGTGTTCTTGTGAGGCAGAGGCTCATAACGCAGCATGACTCCAAAGACCTCGGCGGTGCTGGCGGGAAGTGTAATATTTCCGTCTTTACCCTGAGGATTGGGGATGTAGTTCGGATTCGGAGTCATCATTTGGGCTCCGACTTCTTTGCGCCAGGCTTCGAGCTTAGCTGCCAAGCGTTCGACGACATCCTTCTTTGATTCCGCGAGGTTGGTGTTCTCGCCTTGCTTGACGTCGAAGAGTTCACGGCGGCCGTTCTCGTAGAATTCGATCAGTTTGAAGTTGCCCTCGCGAATCGCTCCGCCCGGTTTGCCACCTTGATTGGCGTAATGCGGATAGTGCCAGAACAGTTCGTTGCGAGCTGTCGCTTGAGAGTCCTTGAGCACGTTTGAAAAGCTCTGGCCGTCGATGCCGTGGGGGGCCTTCGCTCCGCAAGCTTCGATAATCGTGGCAAAGATGTCGTGACTCGCGACCATCGAATCGGTGCTAGAGCCGGGTTTGGTAACTCCGGGCCACTTCACAATCAGCGGGACTCGAATGCCTCCTTCGTAAAGCCAACCCTTGCCTTCGCGCTGCGGCGAGTTGATCGTCGCGGGAGTGTTGGGGCCTTCGAGCGTCGCTAATCCGCCGTTGTCCGACGTGAAGATGACGAGCGTGCGATCGGCGATCGTGAGTGCTTCGAGTTTGGCGAGCACTCGACCGACGGCTTCATCGAGACTCTGCAACATTGCGGCATAGATCGGATTCGACTGCTTACCGAAGGTCAGCTTGCCCTCGTACTGAGCGACGAGTTCTTCCTTTGCTCTCATGGGTGTGTGAACGGCGTTGTGAGGTAGGTAGAGGAAGAAGGGTTTGGTCTGATTGGCTTCGATGAACTTCTCGGCTTCGAGTGCGTAGCGGTCGGTTAGGTACTCACCTTTGGGGGCGTTTTCGAGGCCCGGCATCACGATCTCTTTGCCGTCGCGCTTCACCAGATACGGAGCGAAGTAGCTCAGCGGAGTGCCGGTGTGGTCGCCACCGATGTTGAAGTCAAAGCCTTGATCTCGCGGACCGAATCCGGTGCCTCCCAGATGCCACTTACCAATGTGGCCTGTGACGTAACCGGCGGACTTAAGAGCCTCTGCGAGTCTGACTTCATCGAGCGGCAGTTGTTGGTTGATCTTGGGACGCAGCAGCTTTTGATCGGGACGATCACCACGTCCTGGCAACCAGTCAGTGAGATTGAGTCGGGCCGGATACTTTCCGGTCATCAATGCAGCACGAGTCGGAGAACAAACGGGGCAAGCGGAATAGCCTTCGTTGAACTTCATCCCTTCTGTCGCGAGCCGGTCAAGATTTGGCGTGCGGTGGTACTTGCTGCCGTAACAGCCGAGATCCGCCCAGCCCAAATCGTCGGCCAGAATCAAGACGACATTCAACTTCTCTGCGGCCTGTGCTCCTGCAGATGCTGCGATCAGAAGTAGGAAAAAGAACCAAGAACCAAGACGGCGAACCATGCGTGACTCCTCAAGTTGATGCCGCGAGCAGCGAGCTTCTTCATCGCTTTAGATTTGTGCTGCAAAGGGCTTTGGACTGTGACGATCGGTAATGTCATCAGCAATCGTCGTCGGTGACTTGCCGAGAACGCATTCAAGTGTGTGAAGTGGGTTGAGCTGTAATAACTTTCGCATCGAGTTCATCCGCCGTGTCGGGGAACTCGTCTGGTACTGGTTGATGAGAATGTTCGGGCTTATGGGCGAGCTTTCGCCTGGGCTCGTGAGGAGATTCACGTGGGTGTTCTGCATCTGACTGAAGACGAAGTGCGGCAACTGATTGACATGCCGTCGTCGATTGCCGTGGTTGAAGAAGCCTTTCGCCAGCTCGCGATGGGCAAAGCCGCCAACGTGCCGCGTGCTCGGGTCGGAGCGCCCGGAATCATGCTCCACACGATGTCGGCGTCAGCCGAGTATCTGGGGCTAGTTGGGTGGAAGAATTACACCACAACAAAGTTGGCGATGAAGTTTCATGTTGCGGTCTACAACAACCAGACGGGCTCGATGGTGGCGCTCATCGAAGCGAATTGGCTTGGCCAGTTAAGAACCGGAGCCGCGACCGGTGTGGCGACGAAGTATCTCGCGAATCCTGACGCGGCGACCGTGGGATTGATCGGCACTGGGTTGCAAGCACGGACTCAATTGATGGCCGTGGCTGCGGTTCGGCAGATACGGCGAGCCGAAGTCTTCAGTCGCGACGCGGCGCGACGAACGGTGTTTGCGGCTGAGCTTCGTGAACTCTGCGGCATCGACGTTGTTCCCGTGGAGTCTGCTCAACAGGCTGTTTCCCAAAAGGACGTTGTTATTACAGCGACCTATAGCAAGCTACCGGTCTTTGCTGGTCAAGACTTGGCGGCGGGCTGCCACGTGAACGCCATTGGTTGCAACTATTGGACGAAGACCGAAATCGATGTTGAAACGGTGAAGCGATCGGACGCCATCGTTTGTGACAGCATTGAGGCTTGCCGAGTTGAGGCTGGAGACTTCGCTGCCGCGTTGCAGGCCGGAGTGACTTCATGGGACGTGATGCGAGAGCTTTCGCAGGTCGTCACTGGCCAAGTTGCGGGACGATCGAGCCGCGATGAGATCACTCTCTTCAAGTCCGTCGGTCTGGCATTGGAAGATGTGGCGATGGCAGGGGAACTGATTCGTCGAGCGACTGAGCAAGGTGCTGGGCGAGTGGTTGATTGGCTCTGATGTTTGGCTGCGGGACCCACATCTCGGAGTTTCCTCGCATGATCTTCTGAGCTACGGTCAGCTTCCTGCTTTGCTCCGCTTCGAAATCCTCACACCGTTAGTCCAGCACGAGGGCTCACTCATGAAATGTCGCTTTCGTCTCGTCGTTGCTGCGAGTCTTCTGAGTTGCGTGTCGACGATCGCCAATGCGCGGCAGCCGCATGTGTCTTACATGTTTCCCGCCGGTGGTCAGCGCGGAACAACAATCGATGTCAAAGTCGGTGGCCACTATCTGCATGATGCGGCGTCATTTCGAATCGACGGTCCTGGTGTCGAAGCTCCGAACAAGATCGTGCGAGGTACGACGCGTTGGTTCGAGGGGCCGGTGATTCCGCAACCTCCGTCGCAGCGTTCCGAGGATTATCCAGTCGACTACGACGCCACCTTGAAGATCGCCGCCGATGCGAAACTGGGGACTCGTGACTGGAGCGTGTCGACGGCTCAAGGTGTCACGGTGCCAATGAAGTTTGTGATCGGTCAGTTTCCCGAGCTTGTCGAAGAAGAGATTGAAGGCAAGCCGCTGGCACAGTTGGTGAAGTTGCCAGTCACGATCAACGGTCGCACATTTCCTCGTGAAGACGTCGACCTTTGGAGTTTTGATCTCGCTGCCGGGCAGACGTTGACGTGCTTGGTGACTGCTCAAGACATCGACTCACCGGTGGAAGCGCATTTGGAATTGCTCGATCCCAGTGGCAAACGAATCACTGAGGCGACGGCAGGGCAGGGGGCCGATCCGCTGTTGCGATTCACGGCTAAGACCGCCGGTCGATACGCCGTTCAAATCAACGATGCGAACTTTGGTGGCTTGCAACATCACGTTTATCGATTGACCCTCACAACCGGGCCGGTGGTCGACAGCGTTTTTCCTTTGGGGGGACGCAAAGGTGAGACGCTGAAGTTGCAACTCGCAGGAGTGGGGCTTGATCGCTCGACTATCGATCTGCCGCTGCCGAGCGACTCTGAGCAGATCATCTTTCGACCTGATTTCGCTGCTGCTCGCGAATTGGGGCAAGTTCTCGAGATCTCTGAGTATCCAGAACTCATCGAACCAGCGACCGTCAACAACGATGTGGCATCGGCGGTGAACGCTGTCGTGCCGAGCGTATTGAATGGCCGGGTTGAGTCCGCTGGCGATGTTGATGTTTGGAAGGTCGAAGCCAAGAAGGGCGAGCAGTTGCTGTTTGAAGTGCATGCTGCATCGCTGGGGTCGGAACTCGATGCCGTGCTGACGGTCTTAAATGTCGATGGAAAGCAACTCGCTGAAGCTGATGACAACGGCTCTGAAATTGATGCGCGGCTGATTTTCAATGTACCAACCGATGGCTCGTATTTCGTGAAGGTCGCAGATCGAGTCGCCAAACGAGGCGGGACTAACTTTGGTTATCGGCTTCATGTGCTAGATGCGAAGTCGGCTGACTCGGCACCGTTTACTTTAGAAGTGCAGTCTCAGCGAGCCGTGAATGTTGACCGTGATGGTGAATTGCAATTGAAGGTCAATGTCCGGCGACAGAACTTCAACGAAGCGATTGAACTCGTACTGGATGGCCTGCCCGAGGGTGTGGCTGTTGATGGCGCGACGGTTCCAGCCAAACAAAACAACGCGACGATCAAACTGAAAGCGGACTCAAAAGCCTTGCTGAGTTCATCCGTGGTTCGAGTGATTGGCAAAGCGAAGATCGGCGAAGTTGAGCGCCGAGCCGTGGCGACGATTCGCACTAATCCTCCGACTCCCGAGAAGATCGATCGCATTCTCATGGCAGTGACGGTCAAGACGCCGTTCAAATTCTTCGGGCAGTTTGAAAGCAAGTTTGCACCGCGCGGCAGCGTGTACCTTCGCCACTATTCGCTCGATCGAGGCGGCTTTGATGGCCCGCTCGAGGTCAGCCTGGCGGATCGGCAGAACCGACATCTTCAAGGCGGGACCGGGCCGAAGATCGTAGTGCCTGCAGGCGTCACGGAGTTCGACTATCCCGTCAGCTTGCCGCCGTGGCTTGAGGTAGGTCGGACAAGTCGCACCTGCTTGATGGCGGTGGGCGCGGTCGTTGATGCCGATGGGACTCGGCACAAGGTGACCTTCACGTCTCAAGAGCAGAACGACCAAATCATCGTGCTGACCGCGCCGGAAGAGTTCAGTGTGGCGGTTGAGGTTCCTGCTATTCGCGCCGTACCTGGTGAATCGGTTGTCATCCCGGTGCAAGTGGGGAGAGCCTCCCAATTGAAGCAACCGGCGACGATCGAAGTTGTTCCTGCGAAACACGCCCAAGGGGTGTCATCGCAGCCGCTGACGGTCGGTCCTGACGTTACTAAGACTGGAATCAAAGTGAGCTTCGCTAAAGGACCACTTGGCCCGTTCAACGCACCCTTACTCATTCGCGCGACAACGACTGACGATCGAGGTAAGCCTGTTGTTTACGAGACTCCGTTGGAAGTGGTGTGTGATGCTGAAGAGGCCACCGTTAACCAGTCGAAGCGCAGTGCGAAGTGAATGAGGACTGAGGTCAAGCGATAAGTTTGGCTGTCAGCCGCTTCTACGAATTGGCCTGCGGTCAATTCGTGTTTGCTCCGTTTGTTGAATCGAATGCGGTGCTATAGCTCCGCGCTTTTGGAAAGACTCTGCATGTCCGAGATTAGTCCCGTTTCGATGTTGCGCCCGCGTCGAAAGATCCTTGGAATGTCAGCCATTCTTCTGCCGTACTTGGCGGACCATTCCGTGGACTGGGCGAGTTTTGATCGGCACGTGGAACGCACTTTGGAAGCAGGGCTGGTTCCTGCCGTCAACATGGATACCGGCTACATCAATCTGCTCGATGATCTCACGAAGCTCGAAGTCTTGCGGCGGACTCAACTGGTCTGTGCCGGGCAGCCGTTTGTTGCCGGAGCATTCATCGCGGATCAACCTGGAGCATTGTTCGATCGAACGGGGTATCTGCGACGCGTCTCTGAGATTTGTCAGCACGGAGGGACTCCGGTCATCTTTCAATCGTTTGGGCTGACATCGCAGAGTGATGATGCTCTGGTTGAGAGCTATGTCGAGATCGGTCGGCACTGCGATCGCTTCATTGGTTTTGAGTTAGGGCAGATGTTTGCACCGTTTGGAAAGATTTATTCGCTCGATGCGTACCGCGGACTTATGGGAGTCTCGCAGTGCATCGGTGCCAAGCACTCGTCATTGAGCCGAGAGCTGGAGTGGCAACGCTTGCTGCTGCGTGACCAAGTCCGGCCCGACTTCCATGTTTTCACGGGTAACGATCTGGCCATCGACATGGTGATGTATGGCAGCGATTACCTGTTGGGGCTGAGCACCTTTGCTCCTGACTTGTTTGCTCGCCGCGATGCTTACTGGGCCGAAGGAGACGCTCGGTTCTACGAACTCAACGACGTCTTGCAGTACCTCGGCTTCTTGGCGTTTCGAAATCCCGTTCCGGCCTACAAGCACTCTGCCTCGATGTTCCTCAACTTGCGAGAGTGGATTGCGACCGATCTAACTCATTCTGCTGCTCAAACTCGTCCCGCCGGTGATCGCGAAATCTTGAGCGAGATCCTCTCGCAGTTGGAGCGGCTCTGATGAGTGGAGCGGTTTGTTTCCAGCGTGTGACTCGATGTGGACCGAGAGGGCCTCAATAGAAATGGCGAATTGGCGCCAGTATGCTCTGGTCCGCGTTGCGGTCAGTCGGCCCGATGACTGTCACTTTACGCTTTGTGAGCAGTGTCGGCCGCGCGCGATTTAACGGCTGGCACAGCCGTTGCTCTTCAGGATTGCGTCAATCTCGCAGATCTTCTTGGTCAGATTAATCACTGGGAAATCTGTGGTGAGAGCCGGCTGCATCAACAGCCGTACGTCGGATTAGGCTGCGTTTTTCGGGGTTTTCGAAGCACGAGTCAGTGGAGTGACGCCGAAAGTCGAAGTCTCGAAAGATGAACCAACCGGTCAGTCGTTCTTCACGCATGCATGCTGTCTGAGCGGAATTGCCTGGACTGCAAGCATTGAATGGTTGCCCGACGAGAATACAGAAAGGAGCGCTCGCCTGATTCTGGAAAAATTGTGTTGAACCAGCCGACCCGCAGGGATGTGTGAGAATGGCTTTTTCAGTGAGTGGCTTCCTAACAAGGCAATGATTGGACCGAGTTGCGATGGCCGGTCTTCGTCTGCGTGGCCCATGAATGGGTGTTGGTTGTAAGTCCTCAAAAGATTGTGATTTGTTGTCCCCGGTAGGGACAGATTTGATTCTCGAATTCCTAGCTTCAACAAAGGATTCTCCAAGTGTCTTCAGCATCGAAATTCAAGCTTGAGTACGTGTGGTTGGACGGTTACCTGCCTGAGCCAAGCCTTCGCAGTAAGACGAAAATCGTCAGCAAAGAGCCCGGTTCAGCCGCTGATTGCCCAATGTGGGGCTTTGACGGAAGCTCGACGCAACAGGCCGAAGGCAAGAACTCAGACTGCTTGCTGAAGCCAGTTGCTCTGTATCCGGACAGCACCCGCATCAATGGTTTCCTCGTGATGTGCGAAGTCCTCAATCCCGATGGCACGCCGCACGTTTCGAACTTCCGCGCAACCTGCGATGACAGCGCTGATCTGTGGATCGGTTTCGAACAAGAGTACTTCTTCTACCAAGACGGTCGTCCGCTCGGCTTCCCAGCTGAAGGCTATCCGGCTCCTCAAGGGCCGTATTACACAGGCGTTGGCTATAAGAACTGCGGCAGCCTTGCTCGTCAATTGGCTGAAGAGCACATCGACATCACCCTCGATGCCGGTATCGAACTGGAAGGTATCAATGCCGAAGTTGCCAAGGGGCAATGGGAATTCCAGATCTTTGGTAAAGGGGCCAAGAAGGTTTGCGACGACATGTGGATCGCTCGTTATTTGCTCCTCCGATTGTGCGAGCAATACGGCGTTGACATTAACTGGCACTGCAAGCCACTCGGCAAGGACGTTGACTGGAACGGCTCAGGCATGCATACCAACTTCTCGACCGAGCACTTGCGCAGCGTCGGTGGCAAGGCTTACTTCGAGAAACTGATGGCCGCATTCGACAAGTACAAGGACGAGCACATTGTTGCTTATGGTCCCGACAACCACTTGCGACTCACTGGTCTGCACGAGACCCAGTCGATTGACAAGTTCAACTACGGCGTTGCTAACCGCGGTGCTTCGATTCGTATTCCTCACAGCTTCGTCGCGAACGATGCATACAAGGGATACCTCGAAGATCGTCGTCCAAACTCGCAGGGCGACCCCTACAAAATCGTCGCTCGCATTCTGAAGACGATCAACAGCGTTGCGAAGTAGGCCAGAACGAAACCCTGCCGAAAGGCATGGCGACTGGGAAGCTGACGATGAAACGCCGCTCTGAAAACGGAGCGGCGTTTTTCTTTTGATGGAGTAGCAACGCTTCCGGTAGCTGTGATGAGTATTACACAATCAATTCTTTGATTGGCTGCACGGAAGGATCTGCAATCGGCGTTGGTCGGCCACCAACTTGGATAGGGACCGTTGAGTCTACGCCGACGGCCTGCAAGTACGTGTGGAACAAGTGCCCGTGATGCACTTCACGTTCAACGACCGCGGTGCCTTTTTCATTGGTCTTTCCAATGACAGCACCAGGTTGCAGCTTGGCCCCAGCCATAGCGACCGACCATGCCGTCCCCCAGTGGTCTCGGCCGTAGTGCTGGTTTATGTTTGGTGTTCGGCCAAACTCCGACATGACGACAACTAGCGTCGATTCCAAAAGGCCCATGTCTGCAAGGTCTTGAATGAGGCACGCAAACGGCCGGTCGAATTCACCGAGCTGCTCGATGTGGAACTCGAAGTTCTCGTAGTGGCTGTCGTAATTCGTGTGTTGTACTTGTACGAAGCTGACGCCACTCGAGATCAACCGCCGAGCCAAAAGCATCTGGCGACCGAAGTCGTACTTGCCGTACCGCTCCTGGTCTTTCTCGGATTCTTTGGTGACGTCGAAGACCTCTTTTTGCTCCATCAAGCGGGCTGCTTGATCGAACGAGTATGTGTAAGCCTCGGTCATGGCAGTGCGACGCTTCTTGAGAAACATCTCGTCGGCGTTCTTTCGAAATGCGTTGCGTCGCAAGTCTGCTTCTTCTGCAAAGCCTTGCAGGCGAACGAGGTCTGCCGGCGGGTTCCCGCCACCTAGCACAACGCTGGAGTACTTGGCTCCGAGATAGGCCGCGTCGTTGTTGCGACCTCCACCACCTTTGGGGGTGATTTGAATGTAGCCCGGCAATGAGCCGTTCTCCGGAGCGAGCATTCTCGCTGCTACTGCTCCGAAATGAGGGTACTCGGCAGCAGGGTCTTGCTTATGGCCGTGCTGCATCGCGTAGGAGCCCTTGCCGTGGTCGTTTTCCTTGGTGTTGATACTGCGAACGATTGATAAACGATGCATTTGCTGAGCGGATAGCGGCAGCAATTCGCTGAAATGGACGCCCGGAACTGATGTTGGAATCGATCGGAATGGGCCGCCGGTTTCGACGCCGGGCTTTGGATCCCACGTCTCCAATTGCGAAACTCCTCCGGCTAAAAACACGACCAAAATCTGCTTGTTCTTGCCTTGGAGTTCACCAGCCAGTGACGACGCGATTTGTTCTGACGGCAGCATCAAGCCACCTGCGGTCAGTCCCGCCAACCCTGAAAGGAAAGACCGACGTCCCATCGTGTGGGCAGTTGATTGGCAGGCGTATTCACAACGCATGGCGGACTCCATTAACGGGGAATTGGTGGGGCGAGTGTGGCTGGAGTGGGTGCTTGACGACACAGGTGATGGAGACGGAGTCCGATGCTAGTGGCTGAATCGGAACTCTGCTGAGGTGAGCAGTCCCCAAATCATTTCTTCGATCGCAACGGCTTTGTCACTGTCGCGACCAGTGAGATGTTTTGCGACTAACTCGGCTTCATCTGATGTCGGACGTCGGGTCAAGACGCTCAAATAAAGTTCCTCGGCCATTTCTGCCGGAGTTGCCATCTTGAGCATTCGCTCGGCCAAATTGCCTCCGCCTGGTTTGGCCCATGCCGACACCTTGGGACCATTCTTTAAGAACAATGCTTCTTGCACTGTTGACTGATATTCGGTGCTACCCGGACCAGAACCTGGAGCCAGGACGCTTACAAACGCGGCAACTTCTCCGGCGAGCGCGGTGTGAACGGATTGCTCGACCTTCGCTGCAAAGGCTGGCGGATCAAGCTGCTTGTTTTCCTTCTGCAATACCGCTTTCTCGGTGGCTTCGGCAGCACTGCGTTGAATCTCCAATCGCCCCGTCGCTTGCATCGTTGCCAGTGCGAGTTGTTCGGGGCTCAATGGTCTTAGTGACCCGACGAAGAACCGTTTGGTCCAACGTTCAGTCCACTTTTCGTAGGCCACATTGACCACGCCAGGATCCGTTGCGGTCTGCGAAGTCAGCATCACGTAGTCGCCAAGAATCTTGTTGTCGTCCTCTTGATGATTGAGGAGATCTCGACGCTTCTTCACGGCTACTAGTGCTTGCTCTGCCGCTAGTCGCTTAGCAAGGATCGGTTGTCGGGAAGCATTCGCATTCGCTCGCGCAGCCGCAGCTTTGTTGACTGCCTCCTCAAGCGGCGCGAGTTGTTGCATGAGATTGGCGTGTTCCGTCATCTTCGCTGGCAACATGGTGTTGGCCTGGGCGATTTCTGCGGTGAGCTGTTGGACTCGCTTTTCAAACAATGCAGCGCTCGATGCGATGGCTTGGTCACTAGGTATCTTGGCCTGTGATTGCTTCGTCAGAGTGACTAGTTCTGCGAACGTCTTTTGAGATTTCGTCTTTTGCGCGATGGTGGTGTTAATGCCCTGTATCGCGGTTGCGGAGTCGTTGACCTTCTTTTGAATTTCAAAGGCAGCCGCATCCGCTTTGGCGAGCTCTAAAATCGCGGCTTCCAGAGCAGTTGTGGGGGCATCGAGTTCCTTGCCGGCCGCGATCATGGCCTTTTCGGCGGCATCAATGTCTTTGCCGAGTTGTTCTTGCTGTGCCCGAGCTTCGGCGACTCGCTGATCGAGTTGTGCTTTGTCGGGCAGGGTCGCCGAAGGCAGAGTACTCGATCGCTGATAGGCTGCTGATAACGCAACTGACTTGATGAACTGGCGGCAGTCGAAGTTCATCGCAATGAGTTCGTTGGTTAATAAATCCAGTAGTTCAGGGTGCGAGGGCGGGTTATCGCTGTGGTCCATGTCATAGGGATAAACCAAGCCGCGACCGAACATGTGCCCCCATAATCGATTCGCGAAAGTTCGAGCGAGAAGTTTGTTTTGCGTAATCGCTAACTCTTGAGCGAAGCGTTCTCGACGGCTGTATTTGGGGACGGGTCTTACGTCCTTGGCGGGGGCGACAACGTACTCCTGCCCCTTTGCACTTCGTGGATCATCAGCTTCGGGACTTCCGGGAAGACGCGGTCGAGCTTTCTGCACATCACCACCAAACACAGATTTAAAGTCGAGCAGTTCACCCTCGGCGTTTTCTGCAAAGAACGACTTCTTGGCTTGGGCATCGGTGAATAGAAAGCTGCGGTTGAAGAACGCGAGGATGGCTTGATAGTCCGCTTGTAGGAAGTCATCCACGAGCGGATGGTCGTGGCACTGCGAGCATTGAATGTCGCGTCCGAAAAAGATGCGTCCGACATCTCGTGTTATCAGATGCTTCTCGCCATCTCGATCGAGATAGAACCGCGCGGCAGCTCGTTGCTTCTCGTCGGTACCATCTGCGGCGAGCACTTCTTTGACGATTTGATTGAGTGGCGTGTTCTTCACGAAATGGTTGTGAAGAAACGTTTGCCAATCAGCGATCGGCACATGCTTCGATGGGCGACGCTCCATCAGCCATAAATCAAACGCGAGCTGGATGTGACGCGCGAAACGAGGATCTGCGAGCAAACGATCAACGAGCAACTCTCGCTTGTTCGGGGCTGTGTCGGCCAAGAATGCTCGGGCTTCGGCACTGGTCGGGATCGTGCCGACCAAATCGAGACTGACGCGACGAAGAAACTCTGAGTCGGACTGCAAGTCGGCTTCGAGCGGAACCGGCTGGCTGTGAATGACTCCATCTATTCGTTTCGAAAGTGAGGTCTCTTGCGCTGCAAGCAGGCACGGCGTTGCGAGTAAGGCGAGCAACACGAAAACAGAACGGCCGAACGAGCAGCATGCGGGGGCTGGCTTCATCGGAACCTCGCAGGTGAATGGAAGAGTCGGGCGAGTAGGAGTCGAGGCGATGGCTGGTTTACTGGTGGGCTCGAATTGGCGGGGGCCGATACGTTAGGCAGGTCGACGTCGCGACGACAAGTGCGAAGAGCCACGTGACCGAACTACCTGGCCGCCTTGATGACAGGCTACGCCGATTCGTCAGTCCGGTTGTGACCGTTTGTTAGAGAGTCCCAAGAGTTTCGGGCGTGAAATGCAACAACCCCAGCGTGCGGATAAGCAGGCGCCGGGGTTGTTGATTTGACGGATGAGCGTCGAGGCTATTCGGAAGCCGCAACTGCGGCCACAAGTTCGCCTGTTTCTTCCTTTGCCGTTCCCTCGAAGTCGAGTTGGTCTTGGTCGCCAACCTTCTTAACTCGCACCACGATGTGGTTCTTGCCTTCGAAGACTCCCTTCAGCAGCTCTTCAGCCAGTGGATCCTCGATGCAAACGCTGACGGCTCGGCGGAGCGGACGGGCACCGTAATCCGTGTCGCCACCTTGCTTGATGACGAATTCTTTGGCTTCGTCGGTCAGTTCGATGGTGAGACCACGCTCGCCCAATCGCTCGCGAACCTTCGTGAGTTCGATGTCCACAATGTGCTTGAGGTCGTTGTTGTTGAGCTTCTTAAAGACAACGACTTCGTCGAGTCGGCCAATGAATTCAGGTTTGAACTCCTGCGTGAGGACGTTCATGACTTCCTTCTTCATGTTGCCGTATGACGCTTCTTCCGACTTCTTACCAAAGCCAAAGCCTGCTCCGTGAGCAATCGCTTGAGCACCGGCGTTAGTTGTCATGATCAAGATGGTGTTCTTGAAGTCGACTTTACGACCGAAGCTGTCTGTCAAATGGCCTTCTTCCATGATCTGCAACATCATGTTGAAGACGTCTGGGTGAGCCTTTTCAATTTCGTCGAGCAGCACGACTGCATAAGGACGACGTCGAATTCGCTCGGTGAGTTGGCCACCCTCTTCGTACCCGACATAACCTGGAGGAGCTCCAATCAGCTTGCTGACATTGTGCTTGTCCATGTACTCGGACATGTCGATTTGGATGAGCGCTTCTTCGTCACCGAACATGAACTCGGCGAGAGTCTTTGCAAGCAAAGTCTTACCGACGCCTGTTGGTCCAGCGAACAAGAAGCAGCCGGTCGGACGCTTCGGATCTTTGAGACCACTGCGGCTACGACGAACTGCCTTGCAGACTTGCTTGATGGCTTCGTCTTGGCTGATGACGCGACGATGTAATTCGTTCTCCATCTCCAAGAGTTTGACGGTGTCTTCGCTCGACAAACGAGTCAATGGAATGCCAGTCATCTTAGAGACGACTTCTGCGATGACTTCTGCGTCAACAACACCTTCGTTCTCTTTTGACTTGTCGCGCCATTCCTTGGTGATGGATTCCTTTTTCTTCTTGAGCTTGTCTGCTTGATCTCGGAGAGCCGCCGCCTTCTCGAAATCTTGGTTGGCGACAGCTTCTTCCTTCTGAGCATTGAGTCGCTCGGCCTCTTCTTCGATCTCCTTGAGATCTGGCGGACGAACCATCGACTTCAAACGCATCCGAGCGCCAGCTTCGTCGATGACGTCAATGGCTTTATCCGGCAGGCAACGCGCAGTGATGTAGCGAGTCGATAGATCCACCGCGCTGCGAAGGGCGTCATCGGTGATCTGAACTTTGTGATGTTCTTCATAGGCTTTGCGTAGGCCCTGGAGAATCTGAACCGTTTGGTCGGCAGATGGAGGCTCGACGATCACCGTTTGGAAGCGGCGTTCAAGGGCGCCGTCCTTTTCAATGTATTTGCGATACTCGTCGAGAGTGGTCGCTCCGATGCACTGTAACTCGCCACGGCTGAGAGCTGGCTTCAAGACGTTGGATGCGTCGATTGCACCTTCTGCCCCACCAGCACCGACGAGCGTGTGCAATTCGTCGATGAAGAGAATGGTGTTTTTCGCGCGGCGAACTTCGTTCATCACCGCCTTGATGCGCTCTTCGAACTGACCGCGGTATTTTGTTCCGGCCACCATCATCGCGAGGTCAAGCACGACAATTCGCTTATCGCGAAGGAGCTCGGGAACATTTCCCTCGACGACCATTTGGGCGAAGCCTTCGACGATCGCGGTCTTGCCGACACCCGCCTCACCGAGCAACACCGGATTGTTCTTACGTCGTCGACTTAGAACTTGGATGACGCGTTCAATTTCATTCGAGCGACCAATGACTGGGTCGAGTTTGCTTTGACGGGCGAGTTCCGTGAGATCGCGGCCAAAGCTGTCGAGAGCTGGAGTCTTGCTCTTCGACGAACCCTTCGAGCTGCCGCCGGTAGTGGCTGCAGCTCGTTCGCCGCTGCCACCTTCACTGCCTTCACCGCCGTGGCCGAGAAGATTCAGCACTTCTTCGCGAACGTCCTCGAGTTTCAATCCGAGGTTCATCAGCACCTGAGCTGCGACGCCTTCAGATTCACGGAGCAATCCAAGCAGTAAATGCTCGGTGCCCACGTAGTTGTGATTCAGGTTTCGAGCCTCTTCCATCGCGTATTCGATGACCTTCTTGGCTCGCGGCGTTTGAGGCAGCTTGCCCATCGTGACCATGTCTGGTCCCGATTGGACGATCTTCTCAACTTCAGCTCGAATGCGACGCAGGTCGACGTCCAGATTCTTGAGCACGTTGGCTGCGACGCCCGAGCCTTCTTTCACGAGGCCTAGCAACACGTGCTCGGTGCCAATGTATTCGTGGTTGAACCGCTGAGCCTCTTGGTTGGCCAACTGCATGACCTTGCGGGCTCGATCGGTAAATCTCTCGTACATCGAAGGTTCTCCTCTGTCTGACCTGCTATCAGAACGATTGGTCTGTCATTTCGGCGGGTTGCCGACAGGTGTCGCCGTGAAGGCAAGCCGTGTGCCGCGACATTTGCAGCATCGGCTTGAGTGGCTGACACATCTCAATGCAGTCCAGTGCGCGGGGCAGGCAGCAGGCGGCTTGGCGTGCGGTGCATGTTCCAGTGCGGGGGAGCATTAGAGACTGAAGGTCGGTTCGAAATTGTCGGTACGACACTTACCCGTCCTTAGGATAGACCAACCTTCCTGGGCCGCAGGGCCATTCTTCGTTCTGAGGCAATTCCACTCGCCCAACCGTGGCGAGGGGACGAATTGAACCGGCCACACCGTGTGGAGTCACCTCCTGGCTGACCGGCAAAGTTGATGCAACCTGTCAAATCGACCGTTGTTGACAACTCAACCGAGATGATAGGGCTGGCATTCGAAAACGAGCAAGTTCGGTACGGACTTCTCCGTAGAGGTAAACAAATCCGGTTAGCGAGGGGCAACGTGACTGTCGGTTCTTTTGGGCGTTACCGCGCGCGCCGAATGGAGGTTTTCCGTTGTGATCCCGATTTGAAACGCGCGCAGATTTGAGCCAATCAGCGTACTGAAAGTGTCGATGCAATTACTTGTCTCCCCAGCGCTCCGGTTTTCGGGCATGACGCCCTCTTCACCTCTCGTTGCCCATTTCGATCCCGCAAGTCGCTTAAGGATGCCCTGGAACTCGCTGCCAACAAGGGATCACAGACACTTCTTCTCAGGGTTCCCTGCGTATGCTCCATCGACTTCGGAGTTTGTGTTGTTCCGCATGGCAGCGCCTCTCTCGGCGTGAGGCTCGGTCTTTGCGATCCCGTCCCGTTTACTTCAAGGTGACTCGGCGATATCAGCTTTTGAAATTGGTCCCCTGGCGTCGGCTTCTCAATCGAGAATCCTTAGCCGTCGGATTGGTCTTCACGGCTGCCATTGCGGCGACGTGTGGAATGGACCGAGCACCGATCGGGGCTGACGTTCGCAATCTTGCTCTCGATGTGAAGCGAGCTGGCCCCGACGCTCCGCCGACTCCCGAAGATTCGACGATGCGACTCGATGGCGAAGTCGCGCTGCATCTGCAAATTGCTTTGCTGCAGAGTGCCGTCAGTAAGCTCGAAAAGGTGCCGCAGTACTCGGCGTTGTTCACCAAGCAAGAGCGGATTGATGGTGAACTGCTCGATGAGCAGATCATGCAAATGAAGATTCATCACACGCCGCACAAGGTCTTCTTCAAAGTGGAGAAGGGCGATGTGGGGCGAGAGATTCTTTTCCCCGCAGCCGATGACGATCCTCGCCTAGTTGTGAAGTTGCCGAAGTTGGGATTCCGATTGCCTGCGATTCGGTTTGACCCGACTTCCTCAGCGCCAATGAGTGAGTCGCGCTACCCCATCACGATGGCTGGCATCAAAGCCTTTGCAGAGCTGGCTCTGGAGATTCGGAAGAAGGACTTGCGGCTGGGCAACAAGGTCAAGGCCGAGGTCAGTGATAACAGCGAGTTTGATGGTCGGCCCTGTTATGAGTTCACTGTGACCTATTCCGAGCCGTCTGCTTCTAAGGACTATCGGAAGTGTGTGCTCAAGATCGACCGCCAGTCGATGGTTCCTGTTTACGCTCGCAACTTTACCTGGCCCGACAAGGTCTCGGGGGCCGATCCTAACCGGCTAGACGAAACAACTCTCTTGGAGTTCTACACCTTCAAGAACATCGACTTCGAAACAGACATGGGAACGAACACGTTCCTCATCAGTAACCCTGAGTATCACTTCGTGAATCAGAAGGGTTAGGGCTTCAAAAGCCCGAACAACAAGCCACATGAGCAGCGTCGCGAAGTTTCTTTGCGGCGCGTTCGGCCGGGACGCAGAATGTCCCGGCCTTTTTTATTTTCGGGGAGTGATGACGAGCGCGCCCGCTTAGGACTCGGTGAGTTCCAGGCATGGATCAAGGCCCATGCTCTTGTATTGCTGGCTGCGGTGTTTGTCTTGCTTGAGAAGATCTCGTCTCTGTTTGTAGTGCAGCTTCTCAAGGTACTTCTGAGTCTTCTTGAAGAACCGCAGCCAGCCAGGTGACAGCTCGCCGAACTTATCTGGGAAAGCCTTCTTCTTGATGCTGGCGTATTTCTCCGGAGTCAGGCAGCGGAGTAATTCATCTTCCAGCGACAGGAAGATCTGGTAACCGCCTGGATCGCCTTGCCGAGCCGCGCGGCCAACGAGCTGGCGATCGATCCGTCGCGACGAGTGCATTTCGGTGGAGATGACTTGCAGGCCACCGGCCTTTTTGAGGGCTTCGCTAAGTTTGATGTCGGTACCGCGGCCAGCCATGTTCGTTGCGACGGTGACTTTGCCACAGTCACCGGCTTTGGCCACGATCGCCGCTTCTTGCTCGGGATAGCGAGCATTCAAAATGTCATGAGCGATGCCGTGATCTCGGAGCATCAACCCGAGTGCTTCTGAAGCATCGACGGATGGAGTACCGATGAGGACTGCTCGGTTCTCCTGCAACAGTCGCTCAATCTCTTCGATGATGGCCCGTCGCTTAGCCTCTTGAGTGATGAAGATGCGCGTCGGGTAGGGCTTTCGAATGCAAGCACGATGCGTCGGGATCGGTGTTACTTTCAAGGTATAGACTCGTTTGATTTCACCAGCAGCTTGCACGGCGGTGCCTGTCATGCCGCAGATGTGCGAGTAGAGCTTGAAGAAGTTTTGCACGGTAATGCGAGCTGCTTCACCAGAGGCTGCTGTGATCGGAACAAGCTCTTTGGCTTCGATGGATTGGTGTAATCCGTCTTGCCATTTGCGGCCGTCCATAATTCGGCCAGTACCTTCGTCGACGATTTTGATTTCGTTGTCGACGACGACGTAATCGCGGTCGCGCATGAAGGCATACTTCGCGGTCAAGGCTTGCTCGACGTGCTTGTAGATTCGCTCGGTGTCGATGGAGTCAATCAATCCAGGCTTTCCGAGCAAGAGTACGCGTCGGCAGCCGGGATCGGTGAGATAGGCCGAGCGACGTTCGGGCTCGTAAACGAAATCTTGATTGGGCTCGAGATGCGCCACCGCTCGATGGCACCAACGGAAGAGGCTGACTGTGGCGGCGTCGTTGGGCATTGTCAGACCGATGATCAGCGGAGTTCGCGCTTCATCAATCAGGATGCTGTCGGCCTCGTCGATCAGCACTGAGTAGTGGCCGCGTTGAACGGGAGCTTCTTGTCCGCCGCTGGCGCTGAAGAATGTGCGGCGCTTCGATCCGCCGGCTGCAACACCCTGCCGGAGTCGATCTCTTAAGAGGTCGAAGCCGAATTCTTTGGCGGTTCCGTAGGTGATGTCGCGGGCGTAGTTCTCTCGTCGTTCTTCCGTTTCCATCGGAGTGAGAATGCATCCGACACTTAGTCCCATCGCTTCATAGATCGGGGCCATTTCTTCGGCGTCACGTTCGGCGAGGTAGTCGTTAACGGTGACAACGTGACTGCCTTTGCCGGGAAGGGCTCGCAGCAACGTCGGCAGCACGGCGGTCAATGTCTTGCCTTCACCGGTCTGCATTTCTGCGATGCCACCCTCAACCATCGCAATGCCGCCCATGATTTGGACGGGGTATTGCTCCATGTTCTTGCGGCGTCGTGAGGCTTCGATGGCAACGGAGAAGGTCTCGTCCATCAAGTCTTTAAGAGGAATGCCGGTCTTAGCTCGCCAACGAAGGTCGCGACCGAGAGTCATCAGTTCTTCGTCGGAGATGCCTTTGTATTTATATGACATCTTGAGAATGCGATCTGCGGCAGCCGACCAGCGAGACAGTCGCGCTTTCGATGGAACTCCCAGTCCTTTGGCAAAGTGGATGGCATCTTCAATCACGAAACGCACCTCATGAGAACACTGGCGAAGAGAGTCGAGTTGATCGCTCGGCATTGAGCGTCTGTGGTCAGAACGCCATTCGCGAGGAACAGCGAAGATATAGTCGAGTCAGTCGTCGTCGCACTATGCCGATCTCAGGCACGCGTTGTCTGCCGGGGCGACTTTGTTTTTCTCGTCGAGTTGACGTTGTCGTGCATTCGGCCGAAACCTCGTCGAGATCGCAGCGATTCCACTGTGGTGAGTTTGGGTTTCGAGCAGGTTCGCTGGTGCCAAATGTGTCCACGACCAAGATCGTTCGAAGTTTGTGACGACGGTTTCGTTTTGAATGACGAGGGCTTCATGACTCGATTTGTTCTGCTGGTGTTGATGATGAGCGTGACGCTTTCGGCCGCGCGAGCTTGGGGTGATGAGCCGTCGCGTTCCGTCGCGGGCTCGGACGTCAATCGTGTCACTCAAGCTTTCTTCAGACAGCATTGCCTGCGCTGTCATGGCGAAGAGCATTTCGATGGTGATTTGCGACTCGATCAGATGGACTCAGATCTTTCGAAGTCATCCGTCTTTGAAAGATGGCGCGAGATCTTGAATCGAGTGCAAGCTGGCGAGATGCCGCCCAAAGACGAGCCTCGTCCGAGTGCTCAACATCTCGAAGAGTTGCTGAAGCAACTGCGTTCGCGATTGAGTGACGCAGCTGCCAAGCAACAGTCCGAGGGACGCGTCGTGTTGAGGCGGCTTAATCGCGTCGAATACGAGAACACGGTTCGAGATCTCTTCGATGTGAATGTCGCCGTGAAAGAGATCTTGCCGGAAGACGCCGTCGCGCAGGGCTTCGATAATGTGGGAGCGGCACTCAATGTGTCGCCCGTTTTGATGGAGAGATATCTCGAAGCGGCCGAAGCGGTGCTCGATGCGGCTGTTGCTCCGGTGCATAACGTGGAGAGCAAGACGGCACGCTTTGATTTGTATGACTCGCTGCCGAAGTGGTTTCTCGCTGGCGCATGGAAACGAGACGACGGAGTCATCTTGTTTCGGTCTGGCGGTGATTCAGCGAGTGACTTGCGGCAGTTCAAAGCTCCGGCTGCTGGTCGCTACCGCTTCCGAATTTCTGCGTCGGCTCATAACTCTGAGACCCCGCTGCCGATGGCGGTGTTGCTGGGCAACTTTGTTGTGAGCGGCAATCCCACTCGGCATCTCGGCTACTTCGATGCTCAACCTAATGAGCCCAAACTCATTGAGTTCGAAGAGCGGCTCTACGCCAAGAACGACACCATCAAAGTCACTCCCGTGGCTTTGCCGTTTGTGTATCTGAAGCAAGAGACGATGCCGGACTATCCCGGACCGGGGTTGAAGGTTCATTGGATCGAAGTCGAAGGCCCGTTTCCCGAAGAGTGGCCGACTAAGAGTTACATGCATGTCTTTGGTTCCGAGGACGCGAAGGGGCGGACTCTTCAAGCCACTCAGAAAATCATGGGAGATCTTCTGCCGCGAGCGTTTCGACGAACGGTCGCTGCGGAAGAGGTCGCGCCGTTCGTGGATTTGGTTATGGCCTCGGTGCAATCGGGCGAGACCTACAAAGCGTCATTGCGACTGGGCATTAAAGCGGTCCTGACATCGCCGAAGTTTCTCTACCTGCGCGAGTCCGGCGATCGTTCTGATGGCGAGTTGGATGACTTCGCTCTCGCCTCTCGATTGTCGTACTTCTTGTGGAGCACCATGCCGGATGCGGAGTTGTTCGAGCAGGCTCGAAGCGGCGAGTTACGGAAGCCCGAGGTCTTGAAGTCGCAAGTGGAGCGACTGCTCAAGCATCCCAAAGCCAAAGCCTTCACCGAGAACTTCACGGGCCAATGGTTAAGTCTGCGAGACATCAATGCGACCACTCCCGATAAGGCTCTCTATCCCGAGTATGAAGAGTTGTTGCAGTGGTCTGCGATCAAAGAAACGCACCACTTCTTTGAGGAGTTGCTTCGCGAGAATCTGTCGGTCACGAACTTCATTGATTCAGACTTCGCGATGCTCAATGGGCGGCTGGCTCGTCATTACGGGATTCCTGACGTTTATGGCGTGGACTTTCGCAAGGTGCCGCTGAAGCCGGAGTACCATCGCGGTGGGGTGATCACTCAGGCCAGCATTCTGAAAGTGACCGCAAATGGGACGACAACCAGTCCTGTGTTACGCGGTGTGTGGGTGCTGGATCGGCTGATGGGAAAGGCTGTCCCACCGCCGCCGCCGAACGTGCCCGCTGTTGAACCCGATATTCGAGGTGCGAGCACGATTCGCGAGCAACTGGCGAAGCATCGTGCGACTCAGAATTGTTCGGGCTGTCACTCCAAGATCGATCCGCCTGGATTCGCACTGGAGAACTACGACGTGATTGGCGGGTGGCGCGATCGATATCGGGTGGTGGCTGATCGCAAGGATTGGGTCAACAACCGAGTCGGTCCGCTGGCGAAGTATCTCGCGGCATACCAATACGGACTTGGCCGAAATGTTGATGCCGGAGATGTGCTGCCTGATGGTCGACGTTTCGCGGACATCGGCGAGTTCAAGAAGCTCTTGCTCTCGCAACCCGATCAGATCGCACGGTCGGTGACCGAGAAACTCGTGACTTACGCGACCGGTCATCCGGTGAGCTTTGGTGATCACGAGGCCGTGAATCAAATCTTGGTCGAGGCCAAGCCATCCGATTACGGATTGAGATCCCTGGTGCATGGCGTCGTGGCCAACAAGGTGTTTCGCAAAAAGTGAGTCGGTCGGAACGTGTCGGTTCGATGCCTCGGATCGATGTTCCGAGGCTGGCCTGATATTGACCCTCTTTGGAAGCCAGACCTATAAGCCGACGCCTCTTGCGGTAGGCTTTTGACTCTCGTTGCAAAGGATTGCGACCTCATGAACGACGCCAAGTTTTGTTCGCTCTTGGATGAGCTTTTTGAGTTTGATGAAGGGACGATTCAGTCGTCTCAAACGCTGACCGAAATCTCCGGCTGGAGTTCTCTGACGCTCGTCGGATTGATTGCCATGATGGATGAGGAGTGCGGTGTTGCGATGCCGCCGAAGGTCATCCTGAGCTGCAAGACCGTGGGTGACTTGTTCGCTCAATTGCAGGCTCGACTGCAAGGCAGCCGCGCGGCGGCTTAGTGAGTGTTTCTAAGTAGCATGGGATTCCATCCCGTGTCGCGCAGCGCTCGGTGCAAAGAGAACTCGAACTCGCGTTTGGCTTTGGTCATCGATCGACTCTGGAAGGATTCTGGTTATGGCGCAATGGACTGCGTCGGGTATTCGAGTCAGTGGCATTGCTTCGGCGGTTCCCGAACGGACTTTGGGAACGGCGGAACTCGCCGCGCAGTTCGGTGCCGATCAAGCTCAGAAAATCGTTGAGAGTGTCGGCGTACAAATGCGCCGGGTTATCTCCAATGAGACCTGCGCTTCGGACCTGTGCTTCGCGGCGGCTGAGCAGTTGCTGGCTGATCTGAAGTGGGAGCGAGACTCAATCGATGCGCTAATCGTCGTCACTCAAACCCCGGACTATGTCTTGCCCGCGACATCGTGCTCGCTGCATGGTCGACTGGGTCTCGGCAAGCAATGTCTCGCCTTTGACGTCAATCTCGGATGCTCTGGTTATGTCTATGGACTGGGGCTGGCTTCGCGCTTGGTCGGTGCGGGCAACGTTCGCCGAGCGTTGTTGCTCGTCGGCGACACGATCACTCGGATTGTCTGCAAAGAAGATCGATCGTCAGCTCCGTTGTTTGGAGATGCGGGTACTGCGACGGCATTGGAGTTCGATGCGTCGGCTCCTGACATGACGTTTGATATGGGGACCGACGGCAATGGTGCCGAGCATTTGATTGTTCCCGCAGGAGCGTTTCGCCAACCGCATACGGACTCGACAGCGGTGTGTACTGAGCGTGAAAACGGCAACGTGCGGAGTGACGAGCATCTCTTCATGAGCGGGGCTGAGGTCTTCATGTTTACGCTGGCTGAAGTGCCCGGCGTCGTGAAGCGGACTCTGGCGGCGGCAGGCTGGACGATGGAGTCGACGGACGCCGTGGTGTTGCATCAAGCCAATGCTTTCATGCTGGGGCATCTTCGGAAGCGATTGAAGATTCCCGAAGGCAAATTGCCCGTTGCCTTGAGTGACTACGGCAATACCAGTTCGGCTTCGATTCCGCTGGCGATCACGCACACGTGGGCCGAGCGTCCCTTTGATCGAGCGACGAAGTTGGTGCTCGGGGGCTTTGGTGTGGGCTGGTCGTGGGCTGGTGCTGCCGTTGTTTGCGACGAGAAGACTGTGTTGTCGAAGCTGATCATCGTGCCGGATGCGTCGCAGAACGTGGGGCCGATTGCTCGTCCGACTGCGGAGGCTGCGTGATGAGTACGCTGCTGAGCGAGACTCCATTCTCTCTCGATGGTCGTGCAATACTTGTGACAGGCGCGTCGTCGGGCATCGGGCGAGCAACTGCGATTGTGCTGAGCAAACTCGGCGCAAAGTTGCTGCTGGTGGCTCGGTCATCTGAAGGACTCGCTGAAACCAGAGCGTTGCTGGCTGACGGGTCGCATGTCGTTTGTCCGTTCGATCTCAACGACATCGACGCCATTCCTGATTGGTTGAAGCAAGTCGGCAAAGAGCATGGTCCGTTGGCAGGGCTGGTTCATTCGGCGGGGATTCATGTCACTCGTCCGGTGCGGTTTCAATCCGCTGACCAATTGGGCGAAGTCATACGCGTGAACTTCACGGCGGCCATGCAGCTCGTGAAAGGCTTCCGTCAACGCGGAGTGTGTACGAATCCTTCCAGCGTGGTGCTGATCTCCTCGGTCATGGGACTGGTCGGACAGCCGGGCGTGTCGGCGTATGTGGCGAGCAAAGGGGCGCTCGTCGATGTGGCTCGATCCTTGGCGCTCGAACTAGCGCCGGAAGGGATTCGAGTTAACTGCGTGGCTCCGGGGCAGGTCGAGTCTCGCATGGCGTCGGCTCAAATGGAGTCGCTCACTGCGGAGCAACAGCAAGCGATTGCGGCGATGCATCCGCTGGGGATTGGTCAGCCCGAAGACATTGGCAACGCGGTCGCGTTTTTGTTGTCGAATGCGGCTCGCTGGATCACCGGCACAACCTTGGTCGTTGATGGTGGCTACACCGCTCATTGAGTGAGTCGGTTGAATGCGCTGACGACCGTTTTGCGATCATTGAAAGACTCAACCATGAAGCGGATTCTGATTGTCGGGGCAGGTGACTTTGGGCGCGAGATGTATGGCTGGTTGGCGGGTGATCGGCGGCATGGCCTCGAATGGACCGTTGCTGGTTTCCTGGACGACAACGTTGCGGCTTTGGATCGCTATTCGCATTACCCGATTGGTGTCGTGGGGAAGATCAGCGAGTACGAGCCCGCTGGCGAATTGCTGGTCTTCGGGATTGCCTCGCCCAAAGTGAGATTGCTGCTGGGCGAAAGACTGTTGGCGAAGGGCGGCGAGTTCCTGACCTACATCCATCCGACAGCCGTGGTTTCTCAGTTCACAACGATTGGACGTGGCTGCTTCGTGGGGCCGTATTCGATCATTAGCACCGACGTGCGAGTCGGCGATTTCGTCGCGATCAATTGTTCGACGAGCGTGGGGCACGACTGCGTTATCGGTGATGGCTGCATGATCAACTCTCATTGCGATCTGACCGGCCATACGAAGTTCGGCAAGGGCGTCTTCATTGGGTCCAGTGTCTGCGTCGTACCGAAGATCAAAGTCGGCGACTTCGCCGCGCTCGGGGCCGGTAGCACAGTGGTTCGTAACGTGAAGGCTGGCACGACTGTGATGGGGCATGCGGCTCAACGACTGACCTTTACTGAGGCCGAAGCGGCTTAGCGTTCGACGGTATTTCGTGGGGTGAGTCATCGTGTCTGATCGCATCGCTGCGTTGTGAAGGCTGTCGGTCGAAACCAAGGATGGTGACATGAAGGTTTTGGTGCTTGCTCCGCATCCCGATGATGAGGTCCTGGGGTGTGGTGGCGTGATCGCTCGACATGCGGCGGCGGGGGATCATGTGGAAGTCGTCGTGGCGACGCGCGGCATTGAAGAACTCTATTCGCAGGATCTCATTCCGATCGTTCGCGGCGAGGCGTTGAAGGCGCATGCGCTGTTAGGAGTGAGCAACACTCGCTTCTTGGACTTCCCCGCTCCGGCTTTGGACACCGTCCCGCGCTACAAGCTGGCTTCAGCGATCGCGGCCATCATTCGCGAGACGCAGTGTGAGATTCTTTACATCCCACATCACGGCGACATCCATAGCGACCACTTGCATCTGCATCACGCGGCCTTGGTGGCTGCTCGACCTTTGGCGGAATGTCCGGTGCGACGCATCCTCGCTTACGAGACTTTGTCCGAGACTGAATGGGCTCCGCCTCAGAACGATGCGATCTTCTATCCCACGGTGTTCGTCGACATCTCCGAGTACTTGAGCAAGAAGCTCGAAGCGATGAGCTGTTTCGGTTCTCAAGTGAAGCCGCCGCCAAACGCTCGCTCGTTACGGAACATTGAAGCTCTGGCGCGATATCGCGGAGCCACGGTCGCGAAGGATGCCGCCGAGAGTTTCATGCTGATTCGCCAGATCGATTAGGGCCGAGGCTTCCGACGCAAGCTCGGTTTGCACGTGGGGCACGTTTTCAACGTGCCTGAATTCAGAGCGAACGCTCCAGGGATCCTCATTGCTGTTCGAAAAGAGGGATAGGTAGTCCGCCTGTCAGCCTTGGCATTCAGAGCTGCAACAATTCTGACAGGCTGGGAGCCCTCCCACGATCTAGTCGGACAGAATCCGTGGCTCTTGATGAGTCGCGAGAACCTGGCGGGGCTGTAATCTCTCGGCTTTGGGCGATCTCATTTCTGGCACCTTGAAGGAATTCCGATGAAACGCATTTGCTCGATGCTCTTAATGCTGGGGACGCTGCTGCTGGCGAACTCTGCTGCTCATGCTCAAGACAAAGCTCAGCCTGTGAAGATCATCTTTGATACGGATATCGAAGCTGACGTCGACGACGTTGGCGCCGTCGCGGTTTTGCATGCTCTGGCGAATCGCGGCGAAGCTGAGATCTTGGCGATGGGTATTTCGGCCAAACACGAGTGGTGTGGTCCGTGTCTGGATGCGCTCAACACGTACTTCGGGCGGCCAGACGTTCCGATCGGTGTGCTGAAGGGACCGGGCTCGAAGAATGACTCCAAGTACTGCCGCAAGATTGCGGAAGAATTCCCACATGACCTCAAGAAGCCGGAAGACGCTCCAGATGCCGTCGAGGTGTATCGTCGAGTGTTGTCGAAGCAGCCGGATCAAAGCGTCGTGATGGTGTCGGTCGGGTTCCTGACGAACTTCGCCAATTTGATCGAGTCGAAGGCGGATGTTCACTGTTCCTTAAGCGGTGTTGAACTCGTGAAGCAGAAGGTCAAAGCCTGGGTTTGCATGGGGGCTCAATATCCCAAAGGCAAAGAGTGGAACATTCACCAAGACGCGAAGTCGTCGATCACGGCGGTGAAGAATTGGCCGACTCCAATCGTGTGGAGTGGCTTTGAGATTGGAGTGGTGATCGAGACCGGAGCAGGGCTGAGTGCTGTGCCGAAGGAAAGTCCGGTGCGTCGCGGCTACGAGCTCTACAACGGATTGAAGAACCGATCGAGCTGGGATCAGACGGCTGTCTTGTATGCTGTGCGAGGCTGGAACGGTGGCTTGAAGGATGTGTGGGACGTTGGGACTGGCGGCTACATCCAGATCAATGCCGACGGCACAAACACGTGGGTCGCAGATCCCAACGGCAAGCACTCGTACTTGATTGCGAAGCTGCCGCCGAAAGAGGTCGCTCAACGCATCGAAGCTCTGATGCTCGAACTGCCCAAGAAGTAGTTGTTACATAGTGCGATCAATTGTTGCCGCCTCCTAAAGACGAGTCGCCGAGCGACTCGGCTGCGTAGCTCAGTCGCTCCGTGACTGAGATTGCTCTTCAACGATCCATCTTCACGGCATTTGCAGACGGGACTAAGGTCCGCGCGCGTTGGGAATAGGATGTCCCTTTGACGGTGAAGGAACACGCGTTGGAAGCACTCGGACAGCCCGTGATTTCAGAGTTACTCAAACGGCAAACGGAGGCCGGAGTACCGCTCGCCGCTCACTTAGTCGGAGCGCGAGGCGCCGGCATGAAGGCGTTGAGTGAGCTGCTGAGCGATCGCGGTTGGCAGTTGACTGGCTCGGATCAGACCGAGCCGGGTGACTTCGAAACGCCGTCGATGTTTGATGTCCAGTTGGGGCACGCGGCCGAGCATGTCCCGCATGATCTCGACATCCTGATTCATAGTCCCGCTGTGCGGCCCGAGAATCCCGAACGTCAAGCTGCTCGTCAGCGCGGCGTGCCCGAGTTGTCCTACACAGAGATGCTCGCGCAACTGATGCAGCAGCGCGAGGGCGTGTGCATTGCAGGTACTCACGGCAAAACCACAACGTCGGCGATGACCGCCTTCGTGATGCGTGAAGCCGGCTTACGTCCGTCGGCATCGGTCGGCGGAGAGATCGTGCATTACGAACGCAGTGGCTGGGCTGATTCCGGTCGGCATCTCGTTGTCGAGAGCTGTGAGTACCGACGCCATTTCCTCGACTTTCATCCGTCCTTGGCGGCGATCTTGAATGTCGAAGCCGACCACTTCGATTGCTTCCCGACCGTTGCCGCTGCAGCCGAAGCCTATGCTGCGTTTGCTGCTCTCGTCCCTGCGCGAGGTTTGTTGGTGCTGCCCGAGTATCGAACTGAGATAAGCACTCTGACCTCCGAACATGCCGCGATGATTGAAGAGATCGCTCAGCAAACTGCGGCTCGAGTGGAGACGTTTGCGATTGAAAGCAACTCGCGCGATCAAACTTCATTGAGTAGGCCGGGGCTTAAACCAACGACTTGGTCGGCTAATGAGCTGGTCATTGATGGCCCGCAGTCTCGGTACATGCTCTGTCGAGAAGGCGCGGCTTTGGGCCGTGTCGAGCTGCAGATTCCGGGTCGTCATAACGTGTCGAACTCATTGGCGGCTGCGGCATTGGCATTTGCGGCGGGCGCGAAACCCCAGGCGATCTGCGAGGCGCTCAGTCGCTTCACGGGCGTGCGACGACGTTTCGAAATCATCGGCGAGTGGCGGGGAGTGACGGTCATCGACGACTACGCTCATCATCCCACGGCTGTCAGTGCGACCATCAAGGCCGCTCGACAATACTTCGGCCAGCGACGACTGATTTGTGTGTTTCAACCTCATCAGGTTTCGCGCACGTTGGGACTGCTCGATGAATTCGCTGCTTGTTTTGCAGGGGCGGATGAAGTCTTGTTGGCTCCGATTTATGCGGCTCGCGAGTCGGTTGAAACCGCTCGCGCGGCTCAGCAAGCCTTGGCCGACCGAGCGTTGGCGAAGGGAACTAAGATCCTTCAGATGACCTCGCTTGACCACCTTCTAGCGACATTGGACCATGCTGCCCGCCCCGAGGACGTGCTGTTGATTATGGGGGCAGGCGACATCAATCGGATTGGTTATGAGCTTACTCGCAGCGTTTCCTGAGATTACGCAGGCTAATCAGCCCTTGGCCCCGCTTACTTGGATGAAGGTCGGCGGCCTTGCTCAATACATCGTCCACCCACGCAACTTCGACGAAGCTCAAGCTGTTGTCGCGCATTGCCATGAAAATGGTTTGCCGATTCACGTGCTGGGCAGCGGCTCGAATGTGTTGATTCGGGATGAAGGAGTCAGCGGCGTCGTATTGATGCTGACTGCTCCCGAATTCTCGCAGGTCAGCATCGAAGGCACGCACGTCAAAGCCGGCGCGGGTGTGGTGCTCTCGCATCTCATTACTGAGACCGTGAAAGCTGGGCTCGCTGGGCTCGAAGTCCTAGTGGGAATTCCGGGCACGGTGGGCGGTGCTCTGCGAGGTAATTCGGGTGGACGTAGCGGCGACATCGGGCAATGCGTGTCGCGCGTGACCGTGTTGACCTCAGCTGGTGAGCGCTGCCAACGACAAGAAGACGAACTGGCGTTCGCGTACCGCACCAGCAGCATCAACGAGCTGCTGATCTTGGAAGCTGAGTTTAAGCTGTATGCGGACTCGCCGGACGAGATCACCAAGCGGATGCGCAAGCTGTGGATCATGAAGAAGGCGACTCAACCGTTGGCTTCACAGTCTGCCGGTTGCGTCTTCAAGAATCCGCGCGGCATGAGCGCTGGCTCTCTGATTGACCAAGCTGGCTTGAAGGGCACTCGCATTGGCGGAGCAGAGATCAGCGACCGTCACGCCAATTTCATTGTGACTCATCCCGGCGCGACTTCAGTTGACGTGCTGAGGTTGGTGGACCTCGCCCGCTCGAAGATCAATGAGCAGTTCGGAGTGCAGCTCGAACTCGAAATCCAAGTCTGGTAGTCGAAGCGGCTGCTGATCAAGACAAGCCCGAAGCGCCAGCGAGTGCGTGCATTTGATTCGACAAAGGCACGCACTCGCTGTCGCTTCAGGCTTGTGTCGTAGAGGGACCGACGCGTGCGGGCTCGCTGCTCGCGTTAAGCCAACTCAAAGCCGGGGATCGTTCCCGTGCTTGAACCGAACGCGTTGACCTCAGCACCAAGTCGCCGCAGGAATTGCACGTAGAGATTGGAGAGCGGCGGGTTCTTCTTGGGATCGAAGGCCAAGGGCTGGCCGTGTCGGAAGCCGCCTCCGGCCACCATGATCGGCAAGTTCTTGTTGTCGTGACTGCTGGCGTTACCGAGGTTGCTGCCGAACATCACGATGGTGCGATCAAGCAATGTCGAGCCGCCTTCTGAGGTGCTCTTCAACTTCGTGAGTAGCTCTCCGAAGAGCTTCATCTGCTCGACTTCGACGACTTTCAGTTCCGCTAACTTGGCTGGGTCTTGGCCGTGGTGCGAGAGGTTGTGCCAGTCTTGGGTCACTCCGGGAATGACCGGAACCGCGTTGAGCCCATTCAACGAAAACGTGATGAACCGTGTTGAGTCGGTTTGAAGCGCGAGATGCATGAGGTCGATCATCAGCCGCACTCGCGCCGGGACTTCCACTGAGCTCGCGATGTCGACGGGAGCCTTCGCATCGACTTTGGGTTTGGGACGCTTGGTCCAATCTTGGGCTTTGACCATGCGTTGCTCGACTTCGCGGACCGAGTTGAAGTACTCGTCGAGCTTTTGCTTGTCCTGTTTGCCGAGTCCCTTTTGAAACTCCTTCGCTTCGCCGAGGACCGTGTCCATGATGCTTTGGCCTTGCTTGAGCCGCTGCAGTTGGGCGTTGATTGCCGCCGGCGTTCCGTCGACAAACATGTTCTTGAAGACTCGCGACGGTCGCTCGTCTGCCGGAATCGGCACGCCACTGCGCGTGAACGACAACCCGCGACTGGAAGACGACGCCAAGACGAGTGCTCCGAAACGCGTATCGGGTACGAGTTGCTCGATGGCGTATTGGTCCAGCGAGATCGTGTTCTTGAAGTTGTCCGCACGAGGATGTGGAGCGGATGTCAGATAACACAGCTCGGCGGGATGGCCGCCATCCACTTCGGGATGTGAGAGACCAGAGAAGACTGTGAAGTCGTTGCGATGCTCTTTGATCGGTTCGAGGTACGGCGTGAGTTCGTAGTCCTTGCCTGACTGAGTTGGGAACAGGTTCGGCGTGTGAAGTCCGAGTGTTGTGTTGATGCAAATCATGCGACGCGGCGGTTCAGTCGCTGCGGCCATCGCGCGTCGAGGACTCATGGCCTCAAGCAACGGTAGCGTGAGCGTGACACCGGTAGCGCGGAGAAACGAACGACGCGAGAGGCGGGAGTTTCGCATGATTGCCCTTGGTCAAAGTCAGATGACGACTCGGCTCGGTGAGATCGTGGCCCAATCAACATGGCGGAGCTTAGCGAACGACTGGCGTTTGAAGAGATTGAACTTGCTCGGCAGTTAGGTTGTTTTGAGGAGCCAGTCGCGGGGATCGTGGTTGGCAAGTTCGGCGAATGTCGCAGCTCGCGACTTGTGATGCTGCCGACGAATGCGTTGAATCCGTTGCGGTGCGGTGGATTAACAGCGATGGCTTGAAAGGAGACCTGCGGATGCTCACTCGTCGGAACTTCGTGCAGACATTGGGAGCGATGACGCTGGCTGGTTCGCAGGTCTGGGCGGACAAACCAAGTCAGCCGCGCAAGAAGCTGGCTGTGGTCACCACTCTTTGGAATTACCGATCGCATGCTTGGCACATGGCGGAACGGTTCTTACACGGCTACCCGCGCGAGGGACATTGGCATCAGCCCCCCTTCCAAGTTGTGGCGGCTTATGTCGATCAAGTCGGCGCGGACGATCTCAGTCATAAGCGAGCAGAGGAGTTTGGTTTCAAGGTCTATTCGAAGGTCGCGGACGCCGTGCGCAACGGCAAAGACAAGCTCGATGTCGACGGTGTGCTCGTGATTGGCGAGCACGGCGATTACCCGCTCAATGAATATCAGCAGAAGCTCTATCCGCGTTACGAGTTCTTCAAGCAGATCACCGACGTGTTTCGAGCAGACGGTCGCTCGGTGCCCATCTTCAATGACAAGCACTTGTCGTGGAGCTTCGAACGCGCTCGCGAGATGGTCTCGATCTCAAAGGAGTTGAACTTTCCCTTCTTGGCCGGTTCATCGTTGCCAGTGACGTGGCGGATGCCGTCGATCGAGATGCCGATGGGAGCCGAAGCTGAAGAAGCTCTGGTCATCGCGAACGGCGCGATTGACGTCTACGACTTTCATGCGTTGGAGACGTTGCAGTGCATGGTCGAGCGGCGTAAGGGCGGCGAAACGGGAGTCGTTGCCGTGCAAGGTTTGCGCGGCGATGCGGTGTGGAAGGCGATGCAGTCTGGCAGTTGGGAGCACGGTGGTTGGTCGGCGGAACTCTTCCGAAGTTGCCTCAGCCGCAGCCACACACTGAAGCAAGCACCGACGTTGAGCCATCGCTTTCCGACTGATGCTCAAATCCGTGAATGGGTCCGCGAGCCAATCGCGTATCGCATCGAATACGCCGACGGACTTAAGGCGACCATGTTGCTGCTGAATGGTCTCGTTGGTGACTTCACGTTTGCCGCGAAGCTCAAGGGGCAAGCCGCGCCGCTGTCGACGTTGTTTCATTTGCCACCCGAGCCCAACATTACTTACTCGGCATCCTTGATGGCCAATGCCGAGCGGATGTTTGAAACGGGCCGGGCGCCGTATCCGGTCGAACGAACGCTGCTCACTTCTGGTTTAGTCGAAGCTGGCATGCAGTCGCTCGTCAAAGATCAGCAACCATTGAAGACGCCGCATTTGGTCATGAAGTACTCACCCTCTGCGGAGTCCACGTTCGCTCGGTCATAAGTCGTCGATCGCGGGACTTCCAATAACGAAGTGGATGCGATCGCGGCGAGCATCGTTAAGGCATTGAAGCTTGTGTAAGTTCTGTTGCATGTCTCTCATACGTGCCGCGTGCGGCCCTCTGTCGTTCTCCTGAAATACTCTCGTTGGTTTTCCATCATGCCCCTGCGAATTGTGTTGTGCTTAATCGCCGTCTTGGCGGCTGTGGAACCGCTGCAAGCCTGCTCGATTCCGGTCTTTCGATATGCGTTGGAACGCTGGGCGGCTGACTTGTTTGAGGTCTCGGTCTTTTACGAAGGCCCTCTGCCCGACGCTCAGATGCAGCGTTTGAATCAGCTTGAAGACTGGGCGGTGCAGAACGGAGGGCAGGTCAATCTGGAAGTCGTTCGTTGCGACTTGAAAGGCAAAGTGCCTGCTGACCTGCGAGCGTTGTGGGAGACGTTGCCCAAGAAGACTTTGCCATATGTCGTTGTGCGGAGTCCTCGTGAGATGTCCGGGCAACGCCTGGTGTGGCAAGGAAGTCTGGAAGACGCATTTCTCGATGGCTTATCGATGTCGCCGGCGCGGCGGGAGATCGTCAAACGCTTGCTGCGAGGAGACTCGGTCGTGTGGCTCATGCTACGCGGGACAGACAACGAGGCTGCTGATCGAGCCAAGCACACGCTCGAAGCAGCGTGCCGCAAACTCGCCGAGGAACTCCAGCTCCCCTTGGGCGTGGGGAAGCCTGGCTCCGAATTGCACTCGAAGATTCCGCTGGGGCTGAAGTTCTCGATCGTTGATGTCGCTGCTGGAGCTGGCGAGGAACGTGCGTTGGCCACGTTGCTGGAGGGACGCATGAAGAGCGCGCCGGATGACAAGGAAACCATCGTCGCGCCGGTCTTTGGACGAGGTCGAGTTCTGGAAGTGTTGTTGGCTAAAGAGATCGATGACGAGTCGGTCGAAGACCTGACGAGTTACTTGTGCGGAGCCTGTTCGTGTCAGGTGAAACAGCAGAATCCTGGCTTTGATTTGTTGTTCGCCACGAACTGGGAAGAGCGACTCTTTGACGACAATCTGACTCCGCCGACTGAAGCTGATGCGGACTCTGATGCGAATGCCGAGCCGACTTTGGTCGCCATCCCGGCGGGCAATGCGCGAGCAACTGCGGTGATCGGAACGAGTTCGAATGCTGCGTCAGCAACGGACTTGAGTCAGTCATCACATCGCTCGCTTTGGGGAGCGGTCTCTGTCTTTGTGGTGCTGATGGCGTTCGTGGGAGTGATGGGCTTGTCTCGATAAGACGCTCCGAGCACTCCGGCTGGCGCTGCTACTTCGCGGCCTCGCGGATGGCGTTCGCTCGCGCATCGCCTTTCTTGGCGGGCAATCGCACGGCATGACGCACGATCCAACGACGTCCCTTCGCGACGTGTGCCGGCAGTGTTTTGGTCGAAGCCTCGTCGACCCAACGCTCACACGTCGCTAAAGCGATGTCGGGATGGTCTTTCAAAATGTCGGCCAAATGATTCGCGACCGAGAGGCGGACGTAGAGTTCTTCGTCGTCTTTCAGCAGTTCTAACAGTGGCAATGTGAAGGTCGGATCCTGCTGAAACTCTTTCAGACGCATGGCCCACGGCAATCGCGGCCTGGTGCCTTCGGTCACCAGCCGTCGGACATGCGGGCTGGGATCGCTGGCCCACTCAGCCAATTGTCGTAAGCAGTGGTCACGATGTTTCACGAGGAAGGGGCGAATGCTGAACTCCGCTGTCATGCGTTTGGTGAGTTCGTAGTTTGCTCGCAGTCCATGCTCGACATCGTGAATGCCTAGCTCGGAGATGACGTGCGCATGAGGCATGTAAAAGAACGGAGCAAGTCCGTTGCCTTCGGTGGCCGTGAGTTCTGGACCGAATGCGGCGAGCAGAACTTGGCAGGTCTTGCTGAACGGTAACGGCAACTGCTGGCCGAGCGCACGACCGATGTGCTGGCCTCGCTGATTGAACTCCAACGCATCGAGTCCGGCGTTGGCTGCTCGTTCGAAGCGACGACGATCGAACTCGGGAAGTATGTCGGCAAACGATTCACCAACGAGCTTAATGAGATCGGGGCCAAGCACTTCTTTAAGCGGGGTTCCGTGCTGAATCGAAGACGGAGCTTGAAAGCGTTGCGCGGGATGGCTGGGCATGAGGTGCGTCGTAGGTTTAGAGAGAATGATGCCGCCAAACTCGTTGCCGGTTTTAGGACTTGGCCACGAGCCAGTTGTCGCCGACGCCCAGATCGATTTTGATCGGCACGCTGACGTCGAGCGCGGATTCCATTTCCTCGCGCACCAACGCTGACAGCGAGTCGATGGCCTCGGGCGGAGTTTCAAACATCAGTTCGTCGTGTATTTGAAGTAACAGCTTGGCGGGATGCTGCTCGCGTTTCAGTCGGCTGGAGACGTTGATCATGGCTTGCTTGATGAGGTCGGCTGCCGAGCCTTGAATCACGGTGTTGACGGCAGTGCGTTCGGGCATGCTGAGTTGGCCTGTGCGTTCTGCTCGAATGCCACTGATCGCGCGACGGCGACCCAGAATCGTTTTGGCGAAGCCGGTGCGAGCAGTCTCGTCGAGCGTGTGGTTGATGAAGGCGGCCACTCCGGCGTACTTCTCGAAGTAGCTGTTGATGAAGGCCGTCGCTTCTTCGCGACTGATGCCCAACGCTTCCGAAAGTCCGAAGGGACTTTGGCCGTAAATGACTCCGAAGTTCACGGCCTTGGCAATGCGACGCTGCTCGGAAGTGACATTTTCAGTGGGCACTCCAAACACTTCCGAAGCGACGGCCGCATGCACGTCGATCCCAGCCGAGAACGCCAAACGCAGAGCTTCGTCGCCGCTGAAGTGAGCCAGCATGCGAAGTTCAATTTGCGAATAGTCCGCACACACCAACTTCCAACCAGGAACGCCAGGCACGAACGCGCGACGGACTCGTTCGCCTTCCGCCGTTCGCACGGGAATGTTCTGTAGGTTGGGGTTGCTCGAACTCAATCGCCCGGTGGCTGCCACCACTTGGTTGAAGGACGCATGAATGCGGCCCGTCTGCGAGTTGATCATCAACGGCAGCGCGTCGAGATACGTGCCTTTGAGTTTGACGAGCTGTCGATGCTCGATGATTAAGGCGGGCAAACGATGAGTGAGCGACAGCTTTTCGAGCACGTCTTGATCGGTGCTTGGTCCGGTCTTGGTCTTCTTGATGACCGGCAGTTCGAGCTTCTCGAACAGGATGACGCGAAGTTGCTTAGGCGAATCGATGTTGAACTCTTCGCCGGCCTGCGCGTGGATCTCGGCCATAAGCTCGTTGATTCGCTCCGTCACCTCGGCGTTCTGCTGTGCGAGTTCGTCGGCATCAACCTTCACTCCGATGCGTTCCATCTCTGCCAACACGCTGATCAAGGGCCGTTCGAGTTGCTCATACAGCGGCCAGAGTTCTTGCTGAGTGAGTTCCGTGCGGAGCTTGTCGGCGACTCGCAATGTGAGGCACGTTTCCTCTGCCACTGCTTGTTGAAGCTGCTTGGGGTTCACGGACTTGATGCTGCCATCGTCTGCGGACCAACCGCGCGAAAGTGGTTCCAGCGGTGCGTCGCAGTAACGCTCAACGAGGCCGGGGAAGTGGTGACTTCGCGAGCCGGCTTCGAGCAGATAGCTGCCGACCATGGAGTCGAGATCGAGCGGGACTTCCGTGAGAGTGGGATCATTGGCCGCACTCAGCAGGCTGTTGGCCAAGGGTTTCAAGTCGTGTCCGACGAGTCGCGAATCACTCCGCTGCAAGTGCTTCAACAAACGACCGACAATCTCGTGAGCCGGCAGCGGCGTCTCGCCAGCCAGCGGGCTCAAGCTCACGAACGCCGCTGAGCGATCATTGGTCGCCAAAGTCAGCGCGACGACTTGACTGGATAATGCGTCGAGTCCGGTCGTCTCGACTCGCACTGCGATGCGTCGATGTTCTGCTTGCTGCGCCAGCCATTGGTCGAACTCAGGCAAGTTGCGGATGACGGTGATCGCGGGCTCGCCGTCTGCGAAGAGCGATGGCACGTCGATGGGAGTCGGCGAGAACGTCTTGATCTCGTCGATGAATCGCCGGAAGCCACACTCGCGGAACAACTCGGCGAGTCGCACGACGTCGAGTTGTCCGGCACGCGCTGAGTTCCAGTGGAAGTCGAGTAGCAGATCGTCTCGCAGACGCACCAATTGGCGGCTGAGCAACGCTTGATCGGCGAAGGTCTTCAAATTTTCGCGGACCTTCTTGGCCGTGACTTCGTCCGATCGCTTGAGAACTTCGTCGAGCGTCCCGAACTGCTGCAGCAAGTTAGTCGCTGTCTTGGGACCGATTTGTGGAACTCCCGGCACGTTGTCGACGGCATCTCCGACGAGCGACTGAAAATCGACAACCTGGTCCGGACGAACGCCCCAATCTGCCAGCAAGGCATCGGCGTCGAAGTAAGAATCCTTACGGACGTTGTACATCCTCGTTGTGGGAGTCAGCAGTTGCCGCGCGTCTTTGTCGTTGGTGACGAGGACGACTTCGAGACCTCGTTCTCGACCTTGCTTCGCGAGCGTCGCCAGCACGTCGTCGGCTTCCCAGCCTTCTTGGCCGATGGCCGGAATGCCGAACGCTTCGATGACTTGCTTCACGACTGCAATCTGAGGTCGCAGTTCTTCGGGCATCTCTTCCCGATGTGCTTTGTATTCCGAGTAGATGTCGTCGCGCACGCCTTTGCCGGGTGAATCCATTGCGCAGACCAGGTACGTCGGCTGCTTCGTCTTCAGAATCGTGAGTATGTCCCGCGTGAATCCGAAGACCGCGTTAGTCGGTTGACCCGCTGGACTCGTCATCGCGGGTATGGCGTGAAAGACCTGAAACACCAGTCCGAAAACGTCTATCACAAACAGGGATTCGCTCATGGGGTCTCACTGAGGTTGTCGAGTTTCACGCGGGCTAGAGATGCGCCAGCAATTGGTCGTGTCGTAATGAATGTTGTCGCGTTGCGGGCAGGGTTTGGTTCGTCTCGGACATAGAACTTCGAAACGAATTGAAAGCAACGAACGATAGACGAGTCGGTTGTGCCGTCCTGAAGGGGGCTGACACCCGAGGCAGCATAACGAGCACAATGCCGATTCGCGGTTCAGTTCGGACTATCAAATTCGACAGTTGAACCAGACGAACCGGAATGATCCGACAAACCCGCGCGTCACTAGAAGCTTCAATCGTCATCCCAAGCGGCACCGGCCCTCCAGTCACGCGCAGTCGGGAGATCCAGCTTGACTCGTTGAACCTCACTCATAGACTTGCGATGCACGTTTCAGACGTCTTGAAAACGACAGTTTGTGCCTATTTTTCCGCTGATTCCTAGGGATGCGCTATGGCCGCTTCGAACAAATCTACCGGGATGATCATCACCACCGTGATCTTCTCTCTGATCGCCATCATCTGTGGCGCCGGTTGGTACATGGCGTTTGATGACGCCCGCCAAAAGGAGAAGACGTGGGAAAAGGCCGGCAAGGAGTTGAAGGAGGAACAGAACCGGGTGAAGGATCTCGACGGCCAGATTCAACAGCTCAAAACGGTCATCGGTCGGAACGTGCCGCAGACTGGGACAACAGACCAAGCGGCTGATGAGACCTCGGCGGTGGGCGGTGCGTTGACCGACATCGGCAAGCTCAATGCTCAAGTCGGCAGCATGGCGATCAACGTCAAGGATGCGACTGCAGCGACCCTGACGAAGATCGCCTCGTTGGAGAGTGATAACAGCACCAAAGAGAAGGCGCTTGATGAATCCAATAAGAAGATCAACGCACTGGAAGGCGAGTACCAAAAGCGTGTCGATGGAATGACCGCCGCTCGCGATCAAGCTGTGAAGGACAAGGAAGACGCACTGAAGAGCAAGGCTGAAGAGGTCAAAGCTAAGCAAGCTCAGATCGATAAGCTCAACAAGGATCTGAAGACGGTGCAGTCCGAACTTGATGAAGCGAAGGCTGCCTGGGTTACGGAACGCAAGAAGTACGAAGGCGAGATTGAGCAGTACAACGCTCAGATCGACAAGCTTCGTGATCGCCTCAAGAATCTGACCCGTGTCAGTTTCGATACACCCGATGGCTACGTTCGCTGGGTCGACAACACAGCTCGCACGGTGTCGCTGAATATAGGCTCGGCTGATGGCCTGCGAGTTCGCACTTCGTTCTCGGTCTATCGCAAAGACAACAACGGAATGGCTCGCGGTACGGAAGACATCAAGGGCCAGATTGAAGTCACCAAGATCATCGGTGCTCACCAATCCGAAGCACGAATCCTCGAAGACGACATCTACTCACCCATCACCAAGGGCGACCCGGTCTACACGCCACTGTGGAGCCCTGGTCGTGCTGAGATCTTCGCGATCGTCGGCAAGATTGATCTCGATCGAGACGGCATTCAGGACCGCGAACGATTCCGCGACATCATCTCCAGCACCGGCGCGACGCTGTCTCAGGAAGTGCTCGATGATGGCAAGCGAATCGTCTACCAGCGTTACCCCGAAGAGTTCATCGAGTGGTCGGAAGAGACCGGACCAGCGCTCGATACTCAGATCAAGTACCTGATCATCGCCGACATTCCTGACCCAGACAAAGAGGCCATCAAAGATCGCAACGAGGCCGCCAAGGCAATCAACGGCAAATTGAAGGTGATGCGTGATGAAGCACGCCGGTTGGGAATCGACGAGATCCGCATTTCCGACTTCTTGTCCTACATCGGCTACACGCCCGAACGACGTTTGTTCGTCCCTGGCGTTGTCGAGCGACCGTTCAACTTGAAGAACGGGGCAGCCAGCGCCGGAGTCGATGAGGGAGCTGGCGATCGTACTTCTGCCGGATCTGTCTCTGAGCTGTTTACGAAGAGCAAGCGGTTGAAGGCTCAATCGGGCGACAACAGCGGCTCGCGTTACGGCAATCGCTAAGTATGTACTGCGTTGGCTCAGACGCTTTGCCTGAGTCGATTCGCGATTAAGAACGAGCGAAGGTATGGCAACATCCTTCGCTCGTTTCGTTTTCAGAGGCGACGTGAATCGAGACTCGGACGGATGGTCCGCTGTTTCTCGCGCACTCGCTCTAACAATTCATGGATGACCGCATGACCGCTCGATTGGCTGACTTCGCAGGTCTGGTTCGGGTTTATCACGATCGCACCAAGCATCATTTCAATCGTTACGCACGCTCGCTGGGTTTCATGGACTGGGCCAATCAGCCTGATCCCTTTCGACAGTTTGAAGGGTGCGAACGTCTGGCTCTGGATCACTTCGAGGTCCGCTCTGTTCCGACCTACGACGGGCTATTTCATGAACCGTCGAGTGACTCCGCAGCACCGTTGGACCGCGCTTCGGTCAGTCGACTCTTTCAGCACTGCTTGGCACTGTCAGCGTGGAAGCAAGCTGGGGCGTCGAACTCGTGGTCGCTGCGAATCAATCCATCGAGTGGGGCTTTGCATCCGACTGAGGGCTATCTCATCTGTGGTGCCGTTCCGGGACTTACCGCAACGCCCGGCGTCTTTCATTACTCGCCGTTTCGACATGCGCTGGAACGACGCTGTGACTTGAGTGCTGCCGACTGGCAATCGTTGACTGCCCAATTGCCCGCTGGCTGCGTATTGGTTGGTTTGACTTCGATCTATTGGCGAGAAGCTTGGAAGTACGGCGAGCGAGCCTTTCGCTACTGCAATCACGATGTCGGTCATGCGATCGCAGCGATCTCGTTTGCGGCTCGCACTCTCGGATGGAATTCGAAGCTGCTCACCCAGATTGGTGATCGTGACTTGAACCGTTTGCTGGGCACACATCTGCAAGACGGACCAGAAGCCGAGCATGCCGATTGCGTGTTGGTGCTGTGGCCAGCGACTGATCCAACAGGCGACGGCGACTTGTCCCTGACCAGTGACATGAGCGAGTCACTCGTGGCCCGACGATGGTTCGGACAACCGAATGTCTTAAGTAATGAGCATCATGATTGGCCGATCATCGACGAAGTCGCAGCGGCAATTCGAAATGCAGACGATATCGAGTTGCTGCGCCCCAACGCGGAGTGGAGTTGCTGTCTGGTTCAAGCCGGCGATAACGATCGTGGGTTATCCGCCGAGCAGATCATTCGCCAGCGTCGCAGCGCGGTGGACATGGACGAAGAGACGACGATGAGTCGCGAAGACTTCTATCGCATTCTGCGTCGGACCGTGCCGAGCCTCGCTCCATTTCCATTCAAGACATGGCCGTGGGCGGCGCGAGTGTCACTCGCACTCTTCGTGCATCGTGTCAGAGGCTTGGAGTCGGGGCTGTATGTGCTCGTTCGCAGTGACGCTCATGCCGCGAGCTTGCGGCAGTCGTTTCGCCAAGACTTCGAGTGGCAGCGTCCTCACGACTGCCCGGACGATCTCAATCTCTTCTTGTTGAAGGCGGCTGATGCGCAGTCGGCGGCTCGCACCATTTCATGTCAGCAAGACATCGCGTCAGATGGTGTCTTCGCAGTGGGCATGTTGGCGGAGTTCGATGCCGCGTTGGCTCAGCACGGGCCTTCGTTTTATCCCCGTCTGTTTTGGGAGACCGGCTTAATCGGGCAGGTGCTGTATCTGGAAGCCGAAGCCGCTGGAGTGCGAGGTACCGGCATCGGCTGCTTCTTCGACGACGCGATGCACCAAATGCTGGGCATCGACAATCACGCTTGGCAGAGCCTTTATCACTTCACGATCGGCGGCCCAGTCTTGGACGTACGACTGCAAACGCTGTCGCCGTACTCGCATTTAGAGGCGGCTGGGGAATAAGACCGCCTCGCAGCGGGACTCGCCTACTTAGCTCAGTGCGTTGTGACTGAGAGGTCCGAGCAAGCGCTCTCCATCAATCACGAACTCATTCCTGGCGAGTCCCCATTAAGCAACAGGCTCGTCGTTTCGATTCAGCGAATGACACGTGACGTCCCGAAGTTTTGGTCGGCGAGTTGTTTGATGAAGTCGAGATCCTCGCCGGTTGTGTCGATGCCGATCGAGTTGATCGCGATGCGCGACGTGGCATTGAGCGACGTGATGCGCGAGACAATGACCGGTTGCACTTGAATTGTTCCGGCAGTTGGTTTGCCGTCGGTAAGGAAATAGATCGCTTCTAAATTCGGGTCATGCGTCAGTGCAGCGATGAGTGCTTCGTAGGTCGCGGTCTTGTGTTCGGGAGTCAGTTGTTCGACGAACCTCGCCGCATCGGCTTTGTTGACGGCGTCGGCTTCAGTCAGTCCCGAACCGCGCGGAATCACGCGGTCGTTGAAGGCCAGCACATTGAAGAACGAGCTGCTCGGCATCTCGCGCAGCATGCGATTGAACTCGCTGCGGACCTGATCCATGCGTGTCTCGTCGTCGACAGTGCTTTGCATGCTGCCTGACGAGTCGAGCAAGAAGACAACTCGTTTGGCAAAGACCGGAGTCTCAAAGAACTTGGGAACTGGTGTCGGCCAGGCGATGGGCTTGGGGGCTTCGTTGCTGTTTGGCGATCGACCAGGAGCAGGACTGGGGATGTAGTCGTCGGGCTGCAGCTGAAACCACTCGACCCACTTGTCGATGAAGCCTCCGAAGTTTTGACTGGTGAGTTGCTCCAGCTTGGTGACGGCGAGGTATCGCAACTGGCCGTCGTATTGCGAGGCGATGTCGATGAGATCCTTAACCGCCCGACGATCTTGATAGACCGCGACGCTGGTGGTCACGAGATGCCGGAGCGCATACGACTGCGAGAACTCGCGACGCTCGCGGATCTGCTGGAGTGACTCGCGTGCCTCGGGAAATTTTCGTTGCGCTAATTCCTCGGCAGCCGCGACCACAATGGGCAGGTGCGGCGATGCCAAGAATTCAACTTGCCGACTTCGCAGACGTGGCTCATCGACGCGTTCAAACAATCTCACGGCGTTGAGTGTGCTCAACGCAATCGGGGCTTTGCGTGAGTTGGCAGCAATCACCGATGCCAGCACCTCGGCCCATTCGGGTGACGAGCGATAGTACGACTCGATCTCTGACAACGCTGCGAGACGCTGCTCTTCCGAGCCCTTCTGAAACACCACCTTGAGCAGCCCCGGCTTCGGAGCCTTCGTGTTGGGCTGAGCGTCGGACCTTGGTGAAATGGCCAAGCTCACCAACATCGCGAGCATTAAGCCGAGCAAGTTGAGAGATCGTCGCATGGCGAATGTCCTTGGAAGTTGTGGCAGCAATTTCGTTGGCTTCACGGTTGAAGCAGACCTCGTTCGTACAAGCCCGATCCGTCAGGGATGTCTTCTCCGCACCGAATCATGACGGCGTTCTTGGAGCTTGTTTGAGAACCACATCCCGCTGAGGCTCGAGATGGAATCCCAAGCTACTTGTCCGAATGAGTGGCCGAAGAGAGTTCGTACTTCGACAAGCCTGGGATCACGGCGTTGGTTGGAGCTGTCGGCGTAACGTCGTGGACCAACACGCCGGCCTGGCCCACGAAGTAAGTATGAAAGTCGGCGACGATCAGATTGTAAGTTTCATCCGTCGCGACATTCGGCTGAGTGCGCGTCACGGTCTCGCTGGCTTGAACCGACCGGACAAGATCTCCAGTTTCCAGGTCGCGTGACTTGATCCAGCCCGTGCCGGATTTCCAGAACGGATGCCCTGAAGTCCCGACGATGTCCTGGTCACCTAGCGTCACACAGACGAGCGGCCGCTTGTCACGCCGAGTCTTCAACATGACGGGCTTGTAAGCCAACTCACCCGACTCAACGTCTTGAGCCAAGACCAAGTCGCCGATGTGCAGCTCTTCGATGGGCTCCAGCCCCCGCGCCGTATGCACCAGCGTGCCAGCGCGGAAGCAGCTCCTGCGAATCCCGATTCGTCCGATGTCTCTTTGGGCAACTTCTATTTCACTCACCTCTATGACGATCTTTGCAAACGATTCGACATCCTTGTAGGCGTCCCACCAACTCCACCATTGAATTGCAGTCGCGTTGTTCTCGTCGGTGATTTCCTTGAGCGATTGAGAACATCGTTGATAGTGTGCTCTGTTCATTTCATTTAAGGACTCGACCGTGTTTCGGATCTTGACATCGCGAATTGCTTTGTCTCTGCGTGCCGAGTTGATTTGTTGTTCGAGTGCCACGAGTGTTGCTTTCGAAAATCCCCCCCCCTTCTCTCTGGCTCCAAGAATGAGTCCTGATCCCCGCCTGACCAAGATCTCGTAGTCGTGATATTGATTAGACCAAACCCGCGTTTCGAAGTTGGCTACTTGGATTTGCTGCTGGGTTTCTCGCTTGAACTGCCAGCCATATCGCACGAAGCGCAGTGGGCCTAAGAAGATCTCTGTTCGAATCGCTGTTGGTTCAAACTCCGTCGCCAGGACTCCCAACATGTCGGGAACGAAATGCTCGAATTCGCGCCCCTTCAACGCTCGCGCGGCTCGGGATCGAGCGATGGGATCGTTCGAGAAGACGGCGTACTTCGCGAGCAGTTGAGATGACTCGAACTCGTCGAACTTGGCGAAGAAGTCGATCGCAGTTTCCAGGCCCACGGAACCCGCAGGCGCGATGATGAAGTCGACGGCGGGTAGCACCGACGGATCGTCAATGATTGCGAGTTCGGCTTGAGCGCGGGCTCGTTCGGTTTCAGAGCGAACAAGTCGATCACGAATGGATTCCAACCGCGCGTGCCAGCGCTGCATCGATCGGCGGCACGTCGCGAGATAAGCAGCCACGGCTTGTTGTTCATCCGGCGAAATCCAACGACCGCCTTCTTGCACGTAGCTGGCTCGCTTGAGATTGGCCGGCGTCGCCAAGCTGGGGTCGCAGTACATGGCCGCGAAAAGATGGGCCTGCTCTTGCTGAGGCAGTGCGGCCTTTCGGCACCAGCCAGCCAATTCAAAATGCTGCTTCGCCGTGGGCTCCATCTTGTCGCGTCGTTCGAGGTACTCGGCCAGTCGCGCTGATGGAGCCAAGGTCGGCACGTCTTCGGCGTTGACCCATTTGTCGTTCCATTTCACCTGGCCCGCTTGCCAATGCAGTTCGGCAGGAGTGCTCGACTTACTCAACGCCTCTCGTAAGGCCGCACGACGATCAATCGACTCGTTGGCTTCTCGTACCAGTAAGGCGTCAACTCGTGCCGCGAGTTCGGACGGGCGAGGCTCCCCAGGTTTGTCGGCGGCAGCCAATGGCTGTGTCATTAACCATACACTCAGACTGAGCAGCATCCATCTCATGATCGGCTCCGAAATGAAGAGCACTTCCTAACTCGCTCTGTAGATTCCCCATGGCTCGCAGAGCAAACATCACTAACCGTCACTCACAACTTCTTACCCGCTGACATGCCGTAGGACTCGAAGATCAGATCTCGTTCGCGGGCCAGATCCAGATCCACAAAGGTCCGCAGCGTGTTGGCCTTCACGATCACATTACGGGGTTTGAGTGTTTGGCTTTCGGGCTTCTTGGTCAGTTCATCCTGTTGGCGTTTGAGTCGGTCGTTCCACTTCGACAAGTCGTTGTCTTTGCGAGCTAACTTGCCAGTCGCGTCGGCGAACTTCTGCATGACCGAGGACTTTTCTTGCAGCACCGCTTCAGCCTGAGCTGCCAAACGAGCACCTTGCTGAGCGAGTCCATACAGCTCGCCTTCGCGGCGAATGTACTCGCCATAGAGTTCGTCGTTGGCCATGGCCGCTTGAGCTTCGGCCTGCCGTTGCTGAATGCTGGACCGAGCTTGGTTCTGACGCTGAGTCGCTTGAAAGTTCACGGCGGACGAAGCTCGCAGGAGATTGCGCATGTCGTTTTGAACGCTGCTGGCTAACGATTCGATCTGCCGATAGTCGCGTTCGAGCCGTCCCAAGTTGCGGTCGAGTCGATTGAGTTCTTGCTCGTACCACTGCTTCAAGGCGGTCGAGTCGCTGCGGGTCTTCTCGAACTCGTCGCTGATGCGCGAAAGCGACTTCTCCAGCTCTTGAGATTTGGCATCAGCTTCCGCGGTAGCCTTCTTCTTGAGCGTCTCGCGAGCGACCTCTGCATCCTCAGACAGCCGCAGGTGCTGCCGCAAAACTTGCTCGTTGCCCAGCTCAAGACTCGCGCTGAGGTTTGGCCCGAGCCGCTTCATCAGAATCAATTCGCGTTCCAACGCTTCGCTGCGTTTTTGCGACGACTTGGCGGTGACCTCTTCGGCCTTAGCGAATCGTCCAATCCAAACCGCCGCAGCTTGTTGCTCAACAGTGGGTTCAGAGTCCTCGGTCTTTCGATGCAGCAAACTCACCAACTCAAAGAGTTCGTCGTGAGCACGATCGGCTTGGCCATGTAACGCGAGTGACAGCAGATAGCTTTGCCACGCTCGGTAGTTCGGAGCAGCGTCGGTCCCACGAGCCGCCGCGAAATGCTCAGCAGCTTCGCCAAACTTCCCTTGGCGGTAGCTCACCAAACCGAGCCCCCAACTAATTCGCACATCATCCTTGGCGAGCCCATGCGCGTGGTCCGCCCGCTTGGATGCCTGGCTCAGAGAGTTAGGTCCAACGAGATAACCAACTTCGAACATGTCCCGCACTCCGCCTGCAACTCGGGAGATGCAGGAGTCCGTTTCAAACTCTGAGCGACACAAACTCGTCCCGCGAGCAACACCAAAATCAAACCGCACCAAACTGCGGTACCCTGTTTCCAGATGGAGTTTGTCAGTCGTCCCATCGATCCCGGCCTTTGTGTGAGTTCTCAATATGCCTGAAATCGCACAAACGCGGACCACTGTTCTGAATCAACACCGCCGGATCAAAAAATCTCCGGTGACATCGGGGAGTGATGGAACCGCTGATGAATGCTGATGGAACGCTCATGGGGGAAAGAGATTGTGAGGTTGCCACACTTCGAGTCGTCTCATCAAAGCGACTTTGCGAAAGTGGAGTCTCGAAGCGTCGTCGCGTCCTCAGTTGCCTTGTCTTATCAGCGTTCCATCAGCGTTCCATCAGCGTTCATTAGCGGTTTCCATCCTGTCTTGCCTTAGACTGGTCCGTAACTGCGGGCGGGTGTTGTTCTTTTATCTGGAGATCTTCGGCGATGCGGCAGACATGGACTTTTTATTCCAGCGGGCAGATCTTGTTTGGGCCGGGAGCTGCTTTGCAGGTGGGGGCGGTGGCGAAGAAGCTGAAGGCTCTGCGAGTGTTGCTCGTCACGGACAAGAATCTCCGTAAGAACGGGCTCGTCGATGATGTCGTGGCGTCGTTGACTCAAGCGAATGTCGTTGTCGAGATCTTTGACGGCGGCGCGGCGGAGCCTTCGATCGAGATTGCTCAGCAGTGTCTCGATGCCGCAGTCGCGTTTCAGCCAACGGGGTTGGTGGCGCTGGGCGGTGGTAGCAACATGGATCTGGCCAAGGCCTGCGCCACCGTGCTGACTCATGGTGGGACAATTCGAGACTACCTCGGCGAAGAACGAGTGCCAGGGCCGATCATGCCGCTCATCTGTTTGCCGACGACCTCGGGCACTGGCAGCGAAGTGACGGGAGCGTCGATCCTGCTGGATGTGGCCAACCAAGTGAAGGTGGCGATCATCAGCAACTACCTGCGGCCTGCTGCGGCGATCGTTGACCCGAAGCTGACATTGTCGTGCCCCAAGAAAGTCACGGCGGATAGCGGCATTGATGCGCTGACGCATGCCATCGAAGCGTATACGGCGATCGAGAATTCAGACTTCCCGGTGCCGGTGACAGAAGTCGCCAGCAATCAAGGTCGCAATCCGATGGGTGATCTCGTGGCCGAGCGAGCGATCGAACTCATTGGCGCAAACCTCGTGCGCGCGATCGAGCAACCGAGTGATCTCGCCGCGCGAGAAGCGATGTCGCTCGGTGCCATGCTGGCGGGTTTGGCGTTTTCAAATGTCGGTGTCGCCATCGTGCATGCGCTGGAGTATCCGGTGGGTGGAGCGGTCCATTGTTCGCACGGTGAAGGCAATGGTTTGTTGTTGCCGCATTGCATGCGATTCAACCTTCCGGCCCGCGTGGCGAAGTTCGCTCGTATTGCTCAATTGCTGGGAGTAGACACGACGGGACTCACTCAGCAACAAGCTGCCGAGCGGTCGATTGCCATTGTTGAACGTCTCAATCAGGCGATCGGCATTCGGCCTCGCTTGGGAGATCTCGGAGTGACAGCCGACATGATTCCCACGTTGGCCGAGAAGACGTTTGCCATCAAACGCATCCTGCGAGTCAATCCGCGACCGGTGACTCAAGCGGACTTGCAAGGCATCTTGGAAGCAGCGCTGTGATGCTGCTCGGGGATCGAAGCAGATGCGTTCTCGTCTGTGTGCTTCGTGGCGTCCGCGTCGCAATAATTAAGAAGTTGTTGGACACGGATTTCGCGGAGGGCTCGGAGTCGGCAGTCAGCACATCGGGCTGATGAGAATGCTTCGACAAGTAACGGACGGTTAAACGGGCCGTGACTTCCGAGGGAGCCGCTTTGAAATCGAAACTCATGGTCTGTAATGGCCACTACATCTGTCGGGCGAGTTAGAATTCGATCTCAAGCCGTTGCTCTTCTTTGAGGATCTTGGACTTCACTTGGATCGTGTCCTTCACCAACGCCGCAGCGCCGGGGATGTTGACGACGATTTGAGCGTGGCCGTCGACGATCCGAAGCAAGTCGTTGGGCTTCACTGGCACGACGTTGCCATTGCGTTCGGTGCGTGTGGCTTCGGGCCGCCGCGTGTCGAAGGGCACCTTCAACAAGAACCCGTCGGTGCCAATCACTTCGCCGCTGATGTCGGAGACTCGATAGGTCTTGGCTCCCGCTGGCAGCTTGATGCGAATGATGATGAGGTAGTCTTCGCGTGGCTTGGGGTCGGCAGGAACCGTCCAGGCCGCGAAGCTCCCTTTCTTCACGGCTCTTCCGCCACTGGGCATCTTGAATTGGAAGCCGTCGGAGTCTCCGAATTCGCTGCCTCCGACTTCTTTGCCAACGTTTTGAGCAGCGTTGGCGATCACGTC
>OMIV01000356.1 GCA_900299185.1 Planctomycetaceae bacterium | reverse complement strand
TTCTATGGTCTGACCTATCTGCCGCTGCTGATCGTGCTGAGTGTGTGGTCGGCCCGCGGTCTGCGACGTAACGAGCCACTCTTCGCACCGGTGATGCAGGGCTTTGTTGCTGTCGTCTCGGTCTTGTTGCTGCCCCTGGCTTTAACCCACACCAAGGCCATGTTTCCGGTTGGAATGTCATTACTGGCCTGCGGACTTTTGCAGTTGAAGTTGTTCCAACGCCGGAGTCGATTGGCTTTGGCGATCGCAGCATTTGTCGTGGCAACTCTGGGGTTCGTTCCGTTCTTGCGAGAGGTATTGAACGTCCCCGTCGATGCCATGCATTCTTTGTTGGTCGCCACGTTGTCGAGTGCTCTGCTCGCTCTGCCTGGTCGAAAACTCGATCGCATCACCGCTCGCTGGTTACCGGAACTCGATCAACCTGTAGCGACGCCTCTGTGTGAATTGACTGGTTTGCTTGGGACGATCTTTACTTCAATTGCCTGGCTGTTTCTCGCCTTCAACGCCCCGGTCACGGTGATCTCGATTGCTTCCGGAGCACTGCTCGCAGTCTTGCTGTTGATGCAATCCATACGTTGGAAAGACGCCCTCTTCAGCGAGTACGCAATCTTCTTCACAACTGCAGTGCCCACTCTGCTGACGATGGCCTCGGGCATTGGTCTGTCAGGAACTATTACAGCGTGCTTGATAGCCCTGGGCATCCTGTGGTTGGTTGCGTTGAGCCTTTCGCAACGAGCCGATTCACGATTCGTGACAACGTTGGCCCCTGCCATCTGTCGACAGTCAGCCGTCGGCTTTGGACTGGCCACAGCTCTTTACGTTTGGCCGCAAGCTCTGTGGGTCTTGGTGACCACTTCAACAGAAGTGAATTGGACGTTGTCGCTGCTGACGCTGGCATGGTTGCTCGGCGTGTCTCTGCAACGACGTTCGGCGTTCGTCGCGCGGCTGACATGGGCCAGTGGACTCTTAGCGATCAGCAACGCTGTCATTGAATTGACACTCCTCTCGCCTGTCGATGTCCGCCCGTGGTTGCCAGCAGTCTGGGCTCTACTGTCGATCGTCTGCCTGCTTGTGAAACTTCCGCAATCCGAATCGTTGCGGTGCCTCGTACAAACTTGGCACGCAGCCGCCCGGTTCACACTCGGCCTGACGGCTGCGGCGTCACTGACTTACCTCAGCGAACCGATCCGCATGGCGGGACTCATCGCCACGGTGGGAGTCCTCAGCGACGGCATTCGACGGCGCAACAAGCTGACTCACGGGCTCGGCTGGATGTCCCTGAATTGGCAAGTCTGTGCGGCGGTCGTGATGTGGTTCGTGCCGACCGCTCAATGGACGTTGAGCCTTTCGCGAGCGGACTTTGAAGTCGCAGCGTTGATCACGGCGTTGGCGATGACACTCCAAGCATTTGCCTGGCGTTTGGCCTCAATGAAGCAACAGTCTCTGCTTTCAGCCGCCTCTGCTCCGGACCAGTCACAAGCAAAGAGTGACTCACCCATCGAACTCGCGGATCTGATTGCCGCTCAACGTCGCTTGTTGTTCGTCGTGACCGGCATCGGCCTGGCCCTCAACATTCTGAGCACGTCGGCGCCGCTGAACCTCGTCACTGCGGCCATCGCGGGCGGCACTTATGGAATGCTCGCGATCGATTGTCTGCTGTCAGCTCGATGTCGAGCCGTCGCACAACGCCCTCAAGCTGCCGAGCGTCTAGTCTGGCTTGCTCAATTGATGCTGGCCCTCGGAATCGGTCATCTCGTTCTCGGCAACGTGATCGTGTTCGGCAGCGGCATGAGCCTCTTTGCCACTCTGGCCTATGGGCTAGCAGCCTGGGCGATCAGCCGAGCATCGAAGTCTTCAACGCAGTGGCGACACCTCTGTCGTCCGCTGGAATTGACGAGCACCGTTCTCCCGGCAGTCACGGTTTGCCTTGGTGTCGTCCGCCACGTTTCAGGAGACGCGACTTCGTGGTTGGGTATGAACAGCCTGGCCTTGCTGTTCGCGGCCGGCATCTACTTTTGGCGAGGACTCGAAGATCGCTCGAAAGGCTTCCTGATCACCAGCGGCATCATCCTGAACGTGGCGTGTCTGCTGTTGTGGAATGAATTGAGTTGGTCCGATCCGCAGTGCTTCATGATCCCGTTGGGGCTGACGTTGTTGGGCCTTATCGAGCTACTCCGCGACCAACTTCCTGAGGCTGCTCGTAATCCACTGAGGTATGTCGGATCGCTGGTGATCCTGGTCTCGCCGACCTTTCACATTGTCAGCGGAAGCTGGTGGCACTTGTTCTCGCTGATGTCGCTGTCGGTGTTGGTCTCGCTCCTCGGCATGGGCCTTCACATTCGAGCGATGCTGTATCTCGGCACGGCGTTCTTAACCGCCGATCTGGTGGCGATGGTGATTCGAGGCGGAGTCGACAACCCCAGCATCCTGTGGCTGAGCGGCATTGGTCTGGGAACGGCTGTCGTCGCGTTGGCCGCCTACTGCGAACAGCACCGCGAGCAATTGATGCAACGCGTGCGATTAGTCGCCGCTGAATTGGAAGCCTGGCAGTAAGCCGATCGCTGCCTGCGTTTGTTCGAAGTTCAAAGTTCATCCTTCTCTGGGAGACAACGTCATGAAGTGGTTCGAAAATTTCACGCTCGTCATGAAGTCCAACATCACAGCTCTGCGAGAGACCATCGAAGACCCCGAGCGCATGCTGCATCAACTGATTCTGGATATGGAAGAAGAACTCCAGACCGTTCGCGAGTCCGTGGCCTCGGCTGTTGCCGATGAGATTCAGCTCTCCAAGCAAGTCGAAAAAGCTCGCGGTGAATCCGAGACGTGGTTGGCTCGTGCCACAAATGCCATTCAACGCAACGACGAAGCCGAAGCGAAAGCTGCCCTCGATCAGAAGCTTCAAGCCGAAGAACAACTTGCCCGCATCGAAGACACTTATGACGAGCAACAGACGCAAGTCGAGAAGCTGCAGATGGCCTATCGAGAACTCGAAGACCGCATCCGCCAAGCTCGTCACAAGCGGACATTGTTGGTGGCAAGACTCGCGCGAGCTGAGTCATCCGATCGCATCAACAAGGCCTTAGACCGAGCGACCGGAACATCCGCCTTTGCGGAATTTGATCGCCTCGAAAAGCGAGTCGAACGCGCCGAAGCGATGAGTGAAGCCTACGACCGACTCTCTGGTCG